>JAJZSC010000088.1 GCA_021849995.1 Bacillota bacterium
AGAATTCATACTTCTCTTCTGAGTCCATAGCCATAATTTCCCTAACGTTGCTAAAACGTTCATTCTTTTTACTACCAACATTTTTGGCAGTAAGCAAGTTTAAGACATTGCCAGTTGGCTCACCCGGCTCATGACAGACCCGCACACCGCCAACGGTAATATTAGCATAAACAGGGTTGGGATAACGGCACTCCAAACACTTGGGAAGCAAAGAAAGCACGTGGGGATTCCTGTGATCTTTAACCTCTGCTTTATCGAGCATGCCACCACAAGGAACTCCGATCACGACTACCCTGTCTTGATTAATTTGATTGTCTTGGATGAGGCGAATAATTCCACGGCTATCACACCCTTTAACAAAGACGGCGATTTTATCATCGCTGTCACGGTAGTCCAAAAGATAGCCAGTCAAATTATTGACTGCAAATTGGTCATAGTAAAGTCTATCTACCTCTTCCGCATTATTAAGGAAGACCGGAGGAGTCAGATACCAACGGCTGCCTTTTGCCCAGCCGATTACGGTCTTCACTGTCCCCGATGATAACAACTCCCGTGCTGTATCCCGCATTTCCTTAATCAGCTGGTTCATAGTTCCTCCTTAAACTTCTGATTAGGTCCTAATGACCTGATGTCTTCGGCAACTTGGTTTAATAATTCTGCTAGATTGATCCCGTCATCAGAAGAATCCCAACTAATCTTCAGCCTTTCTGGCTGAAGCCCCACAAACTCAAGTAACCCTTGCAGGATTTGATAACGTTGACGTGTATAACTGATATTAGCAAATTGAGGGCAAGAGTTGGATTTGCATCCTGTAACAAAGACCCCATCTGCTCCTTTATAAAAAGTCCGCAGCACAAACTGAGGACTCATTCTCCCAAGACAAGGAACACGTATCAGGCGAAAATCAGTTGGATATTTGATTTGTTCCGACCCTATACCTTCATACTTTAACCTCTCGCAAACGAAACCCACAACCAGAGGATTCTGTTTTGACGGGGAAGACTCTAAAACGTGTTCTTTCATCTATTACCCTCCCTCCATTAACTACTCCAGTGCCCGTTCTCCAATTTATATTGAAAGGAGTCTTCAAACTCCACAGTATTTCAAAACTCAATCATAACAGAGCTTCAGTTTCTTGTTCTGACCCTCCTGCTGAAGCACTCGACCAGTTGTTTAGCCTTCTTTAAAAGGATTTGGCCCTAAGTCACGAAGGGTAGTTATATAGGAAGAAAAGTATTGTTCCACTCCAGCTAGCTCTAAATCTCGCACTCCGTTGACCTTTTTGTTTTCCCTTAAAAGGGCAGATTGAGTCAAAATTTCCCAAGTCGCGGCATCGGTAGCCAGGGTTGGTGATTCCGGCCAAAGGATTGCCTTTTCAAGAAGGTCAGCAAAGGCACAATAGCTCAAATCTAATCCGATCTCTTTTTGAAAAGCTTCAAAGCGTGAGCCAAAGAAGCTTTTACCACAAGCCCCAACCACGGCACGCAGAGCTGCGTGACTACCCTGTTTCGCTAAATTCCGCCAGGCATCCGGGGTACAAAGCTGGCTAACCTCGATCACGTGTCTAAATCCCTGCTTGTCTAAATTATCTTTCATAGATTGGAAATTAATAACTTCGCTTAATTTACCTTGGCAATTACACAAAACGACCATCTCATTAGGAACAGGATTTACTGTATCAGAGCATGCCGCATCCAAGGAATCCAACAATTGGGCCTCAGTCAAAGCGTAAGTTTGACAGGCACCCGATGGGCACGCAACTGTGCATATACCACACGCCCTGCAAGCTAACGGATCCCGTTCCGCAATAATCCTCTTCGCTCCCCTTACTGCTTTCACCTCAGGAATTACGGCGTTATAAGGGCACACTTCCTTACAGGTTAAACATCCATTACAGATATTCCGGTCAACATCCATTCCATCACTGCTCGCTTCGGGCCAGCCAATATAGTTGACCCGTTCTACTTCAAACATCATTCGTTCCAAAGTTTCTTTCAAATTTTCCAACCTGCGCTTGGTTAATTGATCCCCGCGCCGCTGTTGGCAAGGCCCATGTTCACATCCTAAAAGAACAACACTATCCACTCCGGCCGATAAGGCATCACTAATTAACGCAGTGTTCACTGCTCCCATGCAGGGAACTTTAATAATGCGCATATTTTGGGGCAGCTGCATCCCCAAGGCAACTTTTTCCTGCAAGGCCGGATAAGTCAGCGGTTCACAACAAAAAGCCAACACGGTTGGCTCTTCGCTGCCGTCTCCTTTCAAAGCACGAATCTCACTGCTTAACTCTTCAATTCTTAAGTCCGGCAATGATATGACCTGCAACGGACAACTCCCGACGCAGATTCCGCATCGTTGGCACAGTTCCGGATTAGCACAGGGATAACCTTCCTCATCCAAACTATAAGCATCAACCGGGCACTCTTCCATACAACGCTTACATTTGTCACAGCGGAGACGGTTAACCACCGCACCTTTGGCCGACCAGTTGCCTACATCCTTTACTTGTCTGACCCTGGCCACAGCCATCTTAATCATATCTGCAGCCGCTTCAGTTGCCCTGGGCCGGGGAGAGGGCCAAAAGACCCACTCCCGTACAGGTACAATAGAACATAACTGAGATTTAATATTTAAGGCTGGAAGTTGGGATTCAAGCAGATTTTGCAATGATTCGGCAGCGCATGCAGCTACAACCAGTCCACTATCCTCACCAACTTGGACCAATTGATTAAGCTTTTTCATTCCTTCTTGTGAACAAAGGTGGTCCAGTACGTGCACTTTAGCGATGCGCTTATTCTTTTCCAATTGCTTTGTCAAACGCTCTATCTCAAATTCCCCTGATACAGAGCCTTGACATCGGCAAATCAAGACTTCTACCGAACTAGGCATAATACTTTCCTCCCAGTTTGCTGTTATTTTTAGTCTCTAGAGGTACATTCGCACCTCCTCTTAATCCTCATCCTCTTCCTCATTGCGATTCTTGACAATGAAACGCTCAACCTTGCCATTGATATCCACACAAGTCCAGGTAATGCGATTGGTTCCCATCATGGGAATCAGCTTAGCAGGATGATAACCGATTTGGTAAGGCATTCGTGTCTCGATAGCCCCCTGGGGGCAAACCTTGGTACAGGACATACAATCCCAGCAGTCTCTCAAATCCCGGCAAATGGCTTTGCCCTCCGACCCCAGAGTCATCAAATTACCTGGGCAGACCTGTTCACATAAAGGCTCATGTTCAGCCTTGCATCCATCACATTTATTTAATAATACTTTTGGTGGCATAATTGAATCTCCTCTCTTTCTCTTACAAGGTTGGCTTCATCCGGTCGCCGGGAAGAATCTGCTCGTAAGGCCTGGTAAAGACCTCAACTTCTCCTGTTTCAGGATTAACTCTGGAGTTAACGAAGCAATCCAGGGTTGGGTCAATCTCCGGATAGTCCATGCGAGTCTGCCAGCCGGGCCAACGGGTTTCGCGGCGGAATTTGAGATGGTGGATCAAGACCTCAGCTACATCCAGACGGTCAATCACCTCATGGGCCAGCATTAATTCGTGCAGGTCTTTAGCATAGAGATATTTAACCTGTTCTCTCATCATCCGGATATGACGCAAGGCATTATCTAAGCGTTCTTCATTCAAGCGGTAAAATTGATGTACCCCGCCGGCATATTCGTCCATAATACGCTGCATCTTCTCTTCCATCCAGTGTGGGAGTACTCCATCAGAATCGCTAAACAACGGAGCAAAGACGCGAGCTTTTTCAGTTTCAATCTGGGCACTTAAATCGGCATCGATGCTGTCAATTCCAGCGATATACTTGATAGCTCCCCGGGCAGACAACATCCCTTCTGCACAACAGCCTCCGACAAATTTGTTAGGAACCCCTCCGGCAACGTCTCCGCAGGCAAATAAGCCAGGCACTGTGGTCTGCCAGTCAGTGTCAACCCAATAACCACTGGCTGTATGTCCGCCAACAATATATGGATCGCTTCCATATACTTCAATCGGCTCTTTGCTGATATCCTGACCATTGGCAGCCAAGAAGAGGACAAAGGAAGGCCTTTCATTCAGGTAATCCGTTTTCAATTCTTTAATTTGAGCTGGGGTCATTTGACGAGTATCTACATAAATAGGTCCTCGACCGGCCAGAATTTCTTCCATGGGAGCACTGGCACGGATATAACGTGGAGCTTTGTCACCGCCAAACTCTTTATACCTTTCGGCCAGAATTTTTTCTCCTTTGGCATTGATCATCGGGGTTTTATAGCAAACAGAAATTGTATCAATCGGGCCGTTGAAGTCTTTTGTCCGGACAGCCGACCAGCGCATTTCGAACGTGGTCATCTCGGCACCTTTGCGGATACCCAAGGCATAGCCTGATCCGACATCAAACGGACAATACCAGATTTGGTGATGACAATCGTTACCGTCATTGGTATATGGCTTATAAATACCGCCTGCGCCACCTGCAGCCATAATGGTTGCTTTAGCCTTGACAACATAGAACTTGCCGTCACGAACACCAAATCCCATCGCGCCGACTACCTTTTCTCCGTCATACAGATAACCGGTGGCCACAACCCTGTTAATGATTTCTACACCCATCTCCCGAGTTTTTTCGGCCAAGATAGGTTTCATTTCCGACCCCTGGATGGCAATATCCCATTGGCCCCTGAATTTGTAAGACCCGTCTTCATTTTTCTTGATCGGCAAACCCCAACGTTCCCACTCTTCAATTGGCTCGTTTAAGTTTTTGGAGATTTCCAAAGCCAGATCTTCCCGTAAAATTCCGCCAGCCTGGGAACGGCTCCAGCGCACGAGGTCTTCCGGAGTTTTTCCTTCCGGGATGTAAGTGTTAATTGCATCCATACCACCAGCCAAACAACCACTGCGGTCAATATTGGCTTTTTCCATGATGGTCACTTTTAAATCCGGGTTAATCTTTTTAGCCTCAATAGCGGCAAAACACCCGGCATTCCCACCACCGATAACTAATATATCCGTTTCCAGCTGCACTTCCTGGACTGATTGAAGGGCCTGAGGGATAGAGTTGCTCATGTTAAAATCCTCCTTATACGTAAGCTTGTAATCTTAAAGCCATTTGTTTAATATACTTTGAAACTTTTATACAAGTTTGAAATAATTAAAAAGTAAAAAGGTATTCTAAGAAATCTCTCGTTCAAAAATTATATCTGGCTAATTATTAACGCGGAATCCACATCGGATATCCGGCGAAGGCCCACCAAGGGACCATAATAAATGCTATATAAAGGATAGCCATTATAGTAAGGGGAGTACCGGCTTTGATGAAATCAGTGAAGGTAAACTCATCTGAAGCGTAGGCAATCAAACAGGCCGTTACTTCCATGGGAAGAATCAATGCATAAGTATCCACATTCAAGACAGCTAAAGTAAAAGCTACCGAGTTTAACTTCAAAAGGGGTGCCATTGCGTATACAATTGGAGCCATGAGAGTTACCGCTCCGACATTACTGATAATTCCTAAACGCAAGACTTGAACCAGAACCATCACGAAAATTGTCATTCCGAGCCAACCCCAGGCGGGAACCACGTTAACCATTTGCTTGGCCAGGAATTCGTCAAGGCCTGATTTGGAGAAAGCAGTTACAAGTGAGAGTGCGCCTGCTAACAAGAGCCAGGTTCCCCAGATTGTTTTTTGCTGAACTTGTTTCCAGTCCAAAGGTAAAAGACCCGGTATGAAGATAATCGATACAGCGATCAAAGTGATAACACCTGACTGGATTTTATGGAAGCTTCCGGTAGCCCAAAGGGTCACGGCTAATAAGAAGCAAGCGAGCACTGTCCATTCCGTCCCAGACATTTTCCCAAGTTTGCGGTTTTCTTCTTGGATTTTCTCTGTCCCTCCGGCAATAGCAACATTTTTCAGCTTAAAATGCTTGACCACCCACCACCACATCAAGGGGAAGAGTCCCAGTAATGGCCAGTGCAGCCAGAGCCAACTGCCCCAGGTAATCCCGGCATTGGCTTTGCTGTTTAACAAGCCGGACATAATCACGTTAGGCATGTGCCCGGTCAGGAATACTGGAGCTGCGAAAACTGAACCAAACCCAATTCCAGCCATAGCCAGAGCTTTGCGTGCTCTTTTTTGCTCCGGTGTATCCCCGAGCAATTTATTCACACCTTGGACTATCGGCAGATACATACCTGCCCTGGCAACTGTTGCTGGCACCAACAGAGCACTAATAACGTGGGCTATAAAGAAACCGTTCAGTAAGCTTGCAACTTTGGGTTTAACCCTGGAGATAATAGTTATCGCAATCCGCTTATCAACTCCGGTCACCTGCATGACTGCTGCCAGAATAAAAGCACCTAAACTCAAGAATGCCTCATTCCCTGTAAAACCACTAAAAGCATCAGCAGGCTTCGGCAGGGCACCGGTCAGAATAAGAAGAACGGGAATCATAAGTCCCGAAACACTCTTCGGCAAAGCGTCAGTGATCCAAATCACCATGACCCAGGCAGTAATTGCCATTACTGCCCTGGCAGCAGAGGAAAATTCCTTTGTAGTGGGTAAGAACTGAAGGAGAGCAAAAAATACAATCCAGGCTGCTATAAATCCTAACATAGCTGTACGGGGTTTTAAGCCAGCTGCTTGTGCATTTTGAATAAACCAGGATTTTTCTTTCTTTTCACTTGGCAATTCGTTTTTGTCTTGTAACGCTGTAGCCAAAAAAACACACCTCCTATAGATATTACCTGACTCTGCCTGCCCGGGCATTAGGGTCAGACTTTGTTTACATGGCGATTGTAACATGTGATAACATGCACGTATGTCGTGTAATAGACATTGTGAAAAAATTTATAATTAAGTTTTATATTCTTTATAAGATTTTTTTATAATTTACAGTTATGTCGTGTAGATGACTTGCTGTAAACAGAAATTCAGTTATACTTTTGTAAATTATTTTTTAAAGGAGGCCTAGTATGCTTTTTAAGCAGCTGTTTAAGGCTCTTCCATCTCTGAAATGCCTTGAAATGAATAAAACGCGCCTATGAGAAATCATTGATTCACAGGCGCGCATTATGTATTATAAAAGCCTTTTGCTAATTTGAAAAATATTTATCCTATACTAGGTCAACACTTTGGAATCTGCAAAATTTTTAAGCCCTTCCATATTAATAATTTCAATACTTTTTTTTCCTGAGTTTATCAGACCCTCACTCTTAAATTTTTGTAATGTAGTTGTAACCGTTTGGCGGCAAGTCCCTATCATAGTTGCTAATTCCTGTTGTGTTAACTTTAAATTAATCTTTAAACCCTTTTCTCCCAGGGCAGGATGTTTCTGGGCTAAATCAATCAATAGTTTAGCCAAGCGACGGTCAACCTCGAGTGTAACTAGGTTCAAAATTGTCTGCTCCGCCTCACGAAGCCTCGTACCTAGAACAGTGGTAACTTTCACGGCCAGAGCCGGATTCTTATAAAGCATTTCTATAAACGACTTCCCTTCCATTTTCCAAAGTTCAGAAGCCTCTAAAACTTCAGCAAAACATCGCCTGTTAATTCCGCTTAGAACCTCGGCAACCCCCATGACATCACCTTTATTACGTATGCCTACAGTCACTACTTCCCCAAGCGGGGAACAACGGAAAATCTTCACATAGCCTGATGCTATAAGATAAACAAATTGAGCACTTTCATCTTCTTGAAATATCATCTGCCCAGGTTTCATGTTTATGCATTTAGCCAACTGCTTAAAATCTTCGATTTCTCTAGCAGACAATGAAACCACTGTAGACCTCTCTAAAACATTGATATCCAAAATAATCACCTTCTATTACATAGTGCAACTTTTCTTAAACTTATAATTAATTTCACTGTAACAAGTATCATTTTAGAATTTTACATACTAGATAAGAATCATAATTATTATTTATCTTTATATTCGACAAAATTATACTTTTCCCTCCTGGCAATGATTACAAATCGAAGGAAACCAAAAGGGGCTTGTTTATTTTATGTTATTTTTCATAACATATGTCATTATTGAGAAATAAACGTTAAAACTCCAGCCTATAGGTAGGATGGAGTCTCTTAATTATCTCAATAGATTTAGTCCTAAATAAAAAATAAGGACACTTTTCTATAAGCCAAACTTTACGAAGAATGTAGTTCCCTCTGGCCCGCTTTGAGCAGAAATATTTGCATTATGCCTGCTAGCAATGCTGTAGCAAATAGCCAGCCCCAATCCAGTACCTTTTTCTTTGGTAGTAAAAAACGGAGTTCCAAGGTTTTTAAGTGTTGCTTCATCCATTCCCCCGCCATGATCTTGTACAGCTAAAACAATCTTTTCCTTCTCTAAGTAAGTGCGAAGGCACAATTTTCCACCAGGAGTCATTGCTTCCAAGCCGTTTCGCACCAAATTTAGGATTAGCTGCCTTATCTCCTTTTGATCAAGCATTAGATCCGGGATATTTTCCAACTCAAAAACAACTTCTTTATCTTGATTTAAGGCATCAACCAAGATTAAAGGATAAAGATTAGTTAAAATCAGACCAAGATTATGGCGTTTCTTCTCAGACTTACTTCCTTTGGCTAGAGACAAAAATTCAGTAATAATCGAATTCGCTCTATCTAATTCACCAACCATCAAGTCATAAAAATCACGATACTTGTTCTGCTCTTGCTTGGAACTTAACATTTGCAAGAAACCACGAACTGAAGTTAGAGGATTACGGATTTCATGAGCTATTCCTGCGGCCATCTCCCCAACCAAGTTCAAGCTTTGCAAGCGTACTATTTCAGTTTCTGTTTTCTTCTTTTCCGTAACGTCAATAAGCATTTTGGCGATTAACAGTGTACCATTATAATCGACATAAGGCTGCTGATATAGTTCATATGTTTTATCCTTCGCTGAGAAGATCTCATAAACTGGATCACTGTCCTCAGTCATTGTTACAGTATGGCAATCATCACAAGGCGTTCTCGAATCTTCAATAATTTGATAGCAAGTTCTCCCTTCAAGTGGGCCGAAAAGTTCGATAAACTTCTTGTTGGCAAAATGAATTTTAAACTGCCGGTCTTGAAGAAAAATAGCTGCCGGAAGACCATCTAATAAAGAATATAATCTTTTTTTCTCTTCCTCTAGATCGGAA
>JAJZSC010000089.1 GCA_021849995.1 Bacillota bacterium
AAAGCGGATCCAGAGAGCAAAGGTAAGGTTGAATCAGTTGTAAAGTTTATTAAGATCAACTTTCTTGAAAACCGGTTTTACATGGGCTTAGATCTTTTGAACCAGAGTTTTGTAATGAACACTGAGGGATTAATATTGGAAACTCTGAAGGGACTGCTTGCAACTTCAACCGAAAAGGTCTGTGTGCTAGGAGTTGAAGATGCCCAGGATGATCTGAAAAGGCTTAGGGAAGTTTATGAGGACTTGGTATTGTTTTGGGGATTGGATGAAGATCTGCTTGATGCGTTTGATGAGAAGATCGGATTAGTAAAATAAAAGGGAGCTTTAACAGCTCCCAAATAATTAAAACAATCCACTTATTCCTAAACTTTTGCCTAAACTTCCTTTGATGCTACCAATGAGCTGACTTGAAGTCTGACTATTATGGGCATAAACAGTAAGTGAAATAGATGTTGGTGATACTATAATACGAGATACAGAAAGAGTATTCTTCCCAGTCATTCCTCTTTGGCGCATCCGTGAGAGGGTTGAGTTAACTTGGTCAACTTCTCTATTGGTAAGATTACGGTTTGGCGTTAAAGTGATCGGCATAAGTACACACCTCCATATTTTTATTGTTTAATTTTTTCAATAACCTTTGCGGCAATAATATCTGCAAAGTACTCCAGAAGTTCTTCGACTTTGATATCACGGAGCTCCCTATTATTGAACATAGGTTTGGATGCTTTGTTTTGAATATTGTTTGGACTAAAGTCGTTAATTAATGTCTGTCTAAAACTCTCCTTGTATTCTGAGGTAAACGGCTGACTACCGCAAAATACTTCATAAGGTATGCCAGAATACTCAGACAGGTTCATGCACGTAAAGGCGCTTATCCTTCCACGCTGAGCACCATTCTTTTGAATATAGTTTCTAAATGCACTAGCTGATACGCCAGCGATTTTATGAGTGACTTCATCCAGTGGCGATGATTTGGCGACCTCGTCAATGATTGATTTAATTTCCGTAAAGGTTTGAGCAGCTTCTTCTGTAAAGCCTTCTGAAGCCCACTTCTTTTGGGACCCTGATGATGCCATAAAAGTCATCCCCCTTCTTGCTAATGCGTCCACATGACGTCCTTAGGACTATTTTAACACAAGTAAAATAAAACCACAATCCTAATCTAAAGAAATAACTGGAGGTGAAGAAGATGGGAGGTAGCCGAAAAGGAATTCCAAATAGTACAAACAAGTATGAAACGGACATATTGCCAAAACTTATGGACGTAAAAGAATGGTTAATGCAGGGAGATACCGTAAGGGAAGTTTGCAAGAAATTAAGTATAAGTCCAGAGACTTGGTACAAATATTGTAGAGAGCATGAAACATTAATGGAACTTGTAAATATGGGCAGGAGCGTGTTATGCAACGAGGTGGAAAAATCTTTATTAAAGTTGTGTACTGGCTATGAATATGAAGAACTCAAGACAATCGTCGAAGAGGACAAAAATGGCAAGAAACGTACCAAGCTTGAGAAGATTAAACGCCACCAACCACCCTCGGCCCAAGCAATATCATTTTTCTTGCGCAACCGTATGCCGGAGGAATGGTCTGATAAGAAGGAACTTATATTGGATACCCGCCAAAATGAAGAAGCAAGGAAGCAGTTGTTCCTGGAAATGATTAATGGGGAAGTGGTTGATATTAATGGGTGCCAAAATGAGCTGGCAAGATCAGAATTAGATGAAGAGTAGTATTGCATAATCTTATGTCGTCAGTATTCTGGGAGATAAATGCCCCAATTGAGGCCAAAACTACCCGAAATAAGCCTGATTAGAATCCATAATTAGTCTTATGTATTCAGTTGCTATCAGGGCAATACAGAGGTAACATGGACACACCTAGTAGAGAAAGGGTGTGTTTATATGCTTGATTTAAGCGGGTTTGAGGAGTATCTCAAAGACAAAGAACTCAGCGAGAATACCATTAGCTGCTATATTAGGGATAGTAAGGTTTTTGTGGAATGGTATTCCGGTAGGACGGATGCTGGACTAAATAAACTGATTCAACTTGATGCCATTGAATACAAGAAGCATCTGTTCAGTACCTATAAATCGATAATGACAGCCAACAGAAAGGTTGCCAGCGTCAATGCCTTATGCAAATGGCTTTATGAAAGTGGATCAATTCCTGAGGAGATCAATATTAAAGCAGTAAAGAATCGGGATGCTCGGCAATATAAAGGCTTGGAGGAAAAGGATCTAAGGAAACTTCGAGCCGAGATACACCGAAACCGAAATCCACTTCATATCTGTATTATTGAACTATTACTTGGGACTGGGCTTAGGGTGAGCGAGCTATGTAACATAAAGCTTGGTGATATAGAATTATCGGAACGCAAAGGCACAATTAAGGTAATTGGCAAAGGAAATATATACAGAACACTGCCACTCAATAAGGATGTTCGCAAGGCAATCCAAGATTATATGGACGTTAGGCCTGCCAATGATAATGACTTCCTATTAATAGGACAGCGTGGAGCATTTAAACGGAACTCAATCAACTTAATCCTTGAAAAGTCTGGGCAAAGAGTATCAGTTGAAGTTACACCCCACCAACTAAGGCATTCACTAGGTTATAGGTTGGTCAAGGAAGGAACTGCAATAACGACCATTCAGGAAACCTTGGGCCACGATAGCATTTTGACAACGAATTTATACACGGTTACAACTGAGAATGATAAGGTAGAAGCTCTGGAAGCCTTGGAGTGGTAAGATAGCCGCTCTATTTTTATGCACCTTTCCCAATGGGAAGGGTGCTTCTATGTGTTCAAATTGCTCCAGCAGTAGATGGCGTGAAAATTTTTGTGGTATTTTTATCTAAAAACTTATATATTTTTGAATGGGGGTGTGTGGTAAATATGGAACAGACATATCAATATAAATGGTTTGTAAAGAACGATGAGATAGTGTTCAATGGCGACACGAAAAACAGACATTTACTAAGGATACCATTGAAGAATGAAGGTAATAAGGTATTGGTGATAATGAAGAATCCTAGTAAAGCTAATGAAGAAATCTCAGATCTTACTATTGATAGGGTGCTAACGTTTTGTTACGGCGAGGACTACTCAGAAGTAAATATAATGAATTTATATTCCTATTACTCTACGGATGCAGGTAAAATTGCCGATTTGATTAAGAATGGGCAGGAAGACATAGCAATTGGGAGTGAAAACGATAATATTATGAAAAGCATGGTTCAAGAGGTAGATGATGTTATTGTTGCTTGGGGAAGTAATACGTTTGGTCTTACCAAGCAGTACAAAAATCGAATAAAGCAAGTTATCAATATTATCAAGGGAAAAACTCTTTACTATGTTCAAGAGAACAACGGTCAAGGGTGGTACCCAAGACATGCTCAAGTTTGGAATGTTAACAGTGGAATAAAGAAATACCCATGGACACCACCACGATAATATTTACCAAATATCATGAAAGGAGGCTCTATGCAGCCATCACAGGAAATACAAAACCAAGACCATCACCGCCAAAACCTCCTGCTCAAGCAATACCTATACAAATACTTCTCCCCGAACAAGATAGAAGAACTTGTCGGGGAGTTTTCATTTTCAGAGCTGCGCAAGTTGCTAGGCGAGATGGATTTAGAATTTTTCAGCTTATGCTACTTCCCAAAATATTTCGACCGTAGGTTTGGGGATTTTCACAAAGAGCTATTCGAGGAACTGAAATATATGCTGGACAATAAAGGGTTGATTGAAGCTTTTGGATTACCAAGGGAACATGGCAAAAGCACCATTAACTCTTTTTTATTTCCCCTATATTCAACGCTCTACAATAAATCCCAGTTTACTTTGATCATATCAGCAACAGAGCAGATCGCTCTCCCATTCCTAGATATGATCAAGGATGAGCTTGAAAACAATGAGTTGCTAATGGAGGACTTCGGTATCCAAAAGGGAAACCGCTGGAACAATAATGAAATATGGGTAAGGGGCAAGGGTGGCATCGATGCCTGTATAATGATTCGTGGTATTGATGGAAGTTTGCGCGGAACTCACTTTAAACAACATCGACCTCAACTTGTTCTTTTGGATGACTTACTTAAAGATGATACAGCCAGAAGTGAAACCAAACGTGAACAAGTCAGAAATACTTTCACAGATGTCGTCATCCCGATAGGCACAAAGGTTACCAATATTCTTGTTGTCGGTACTTGCTTACATGAGGAAGATCTGATGACTGATCTGCTTAAGGGAAAAATACCTGGGGTCAGAAGCATTAAAAAGTCGGCAGTCATATGCTTTGCCGAAAGAGATGATCTATGGAGTGACTGGGAGGCCAAATATAATAATCTACTGGACTTGGACAGGATTGATACTGCCAAGTCTTTTTTTTATGACCGTCAGGAGGAAATGCTGGAAGGTACAGAAATATTGTGGTCAGAGTATCTTGATTACTATTATCTCATGTGCAAGAAGCAAGCAATGGGAGACAAATCCTTCTATAAAGAAATGCAGAATGATCCACGCAGTACCGATGACTACATTTTTAGGGATATTCAATATTGGGACAGGCTTCCTGGGTTTGAAGAAATGGAACTCGTGATGTACATTGATCCTGCAATCAAAGCTGGTAAAAGAAATGACTTTTCAGCAATCACAATTCTCGGACTTCATAGAAAAACTAAGCAGAAGTATGTTGTTGATGGGAGCATATACAAACTGCTTCCCGATGATCTGTTTCGGGTAGCCATTGAAAAGTTACAGCAATATCCGGTTGAAAAGATCGGCTTTGAAACAACAGCAGCGCAGAGCTATATCAAGCAGAAGTTTGAGGAGGAACTTTGGAAGAACAAAATATTCACTCCTGTCGATGAGGTGATAAGTAGGGGCCAGAAGCATGAGAGAATTATATCCCTTGAGCCAGAAGTTAAGAAGGGGCATATCCTATTCAATACTGGTGATATCAGGTATAATAATCAGGTGAAGGATTACAACAAAGGTGCTAAACATGATGATGCTCCTGACAGCCTTTATGGAGCAGTTCAGTTGGTTGAAGGGGTAAAGAGTATTAGGTTTTATGATAGGAACTTGCTGTTTTGATTAGTCTTATTGCGTATTAGTTTTATTTAATGAAGCAGTAGATGATATAGATATATGAGTTTCTGAGTTACTAAGAAGGTTGAATATTTCACTTGACTGCTCCCTTGGGTATTAGCTTATAGTTAACTACAGGAGGGGATTTTTAATGAAGATTAGTGAAGTCATGGAGGTCACACGGCTTACTAAAAAGGCAATAAACTATTATGAGGAAGAGGGGTTAATAAAGCCCTGTGTCAATCAGGAAAACAATTATCGGGATTATTCACAAAGCAATGTTGATGAATTGGTACAAATTTCCGTTCTGAGACAATTGGGTGTATCTGTTAAACTAATTAATGATATTATATCGGAGCCTAAAATGTTAAAAGATACGTTGGAACAACACTTAATCAGTCTAAATGATGAAATAAATAGACTCGGAAAAAGCAAGAACGTTCTCATGTCTTGTTTACATAGCATGAGTGATCCTGATTCTGGAATCTTAGAATTAACTAAACAGTTATTATTTCTAAATAAGTCTCTGGAAATGGATGAACGAGAAAGAGCAGGATTTATGAAAAGAGAGTTGCAACGCATTTTCCCTGGAAATTTTGGTAAAATGTTTGTCATTCAATATAGCCCTTTTCTAAATGCCTCTATAGATACTAAAGAAAAAGAGGAAGCTTGGCTCAATTTAGTAAAATTTTTAGATGAAGTTGAAGGCATTGAGTATCCGGAAGAAATGAAAGAGATGTATGAAAACTTGACAAGCCAAGACTTGGAAAGGATTGAGAGATATTTAGCTGAAGATATTAAAAAGTGGATTGGAATTACAGATGAAGAACTTCTTGCTGAAAGAAAACAATTCTTTGAGACTATGAACAAGATGAATAGCGATAGTGATATGCAATCTTGCTTGTTAAAAAATGATAGAATCGGGAAAGGTTTGAAGGAACAAATGAAGAACGTCGGTTATTATGATAAATTTAACGAGAATTTAAAAGTACTATGTAGTGATTACTACGAGTACACCAACACGAGAAATGAGTTTTTTAAATCATTAAACGTGAAAATTGATGATAAGGGGAAAATAGAAGTCGTTGAATAAGATGATAATATTGTTTGTGCTTCGTATTGTTCTATTCTGATGTATTATGAACTTATCACGCCTGTACCAAACGGTATGGGCTATTTTTATGCCCATTTTTAGAAAGGAAGGATCTAATTGAACACAAACCAAAACTTAATAATAGAGTGCCTAGATGAACTTAACAAAAACGCTCTGGCAAAGCAGAAATACAAGGACTATTACGAGGGCAATCATTCAATCCTGAAAAGCTATCAGATGCAGGACAGCCGGAGCAATATGAGACTGGTGTTCAACTTTTCTCGAAAGTTCGTGGATAATGAAACAGGCTACATTCTAGGAAAACCTGTCAATTATATTTCCAAGTCAGATGAGTCAGGAATCATAGCTGCCATAGATAAGAACACGAGCCATTGGGATAAGGAGCATAATATTAATCTGAGGAAACAATCGAAAATCTATGGGGAAGCTTATGAACTCAACTATGTGAATACTGAAGGGGAGTTTTCAGCGACATTACTCACTCCTCTGAATGCTTATGTTCTGGAAGATGGATCTGCCGAGAGAAACGTTGTGCTGGCTCTACATACCTTCACAAAGAAATTCGATGATAAGAAATATCTGGATGTTTATACCGCCAACGAAATATTACACTATGAATTAGGAAGTAACAGTAATAAATCAACTCTCAACCAGATTGGCAGCCATGAACAAATTTTCGGCAGAGTACCTGTAACTGTATGCCCCGCCAATCATGAAAAGATAAGCGGCTTTCAGGATGTTATTTCTCTTTTTGATGCCTACAATGCTCTGAATTCTGATTTGGTCAATGAAATCGCTGATCACCGCAATGCTTACTTAGTGATTGAAAATGCCAAAATTGAGGAAGAAGATTTACTCAAAATGAAATCAATGGGGATTATTCAAGTTCCACAGGGAGGGAAGGTTAGCTGGCTCACAAAGGAGATCAATGACTCGTTTGTGAAAAATGAACTGGACAATATAGAACGCAAAATATATGACATGATGGACGAAGTCAATTTCAATGAGAGCTGGGCTAGCAATACTTCATCTTTGGCACTTCGCAATAAACTCCTTAATCTTGAGAACCGAGTTGCTATGCGAGAAGCCTTTATGGAAAAGGTTATACAGAAAAAAGAAGGAAAATTATATGACTACAGAGATGTTGCAGTAAAGTTTACCAGGAATCTTCCGACCGATATGGTGGGACTTGCGGATGTGATTGTCAAAATAAAGGATATCTGTTCGCAAGAAACATTGCTCGCTTTATTGCCGTTTGTGGAAAATCCTAAAGTAGAGCTTCAAAAATATGATGCTGAACAACTAAGGCGGGAGTCCAAATCTAGTGAACCTGACTCTATAATCCAGAGTCAGGTTATTGTCTAAATACGCATTATAAGCCGTTAGAATTATCCAGTAGGGTAAATATACTACTACTGATTTTTTATGCCCAAAAGGAGCCCGTTTATAGTGATTTTGTTTTCTAGCAAATTGCCATGAATCCATTGCTATGAGTGGGTTTGTGGCATTTTTGCTTTAATATTAATTTGCCCGTTTTGAGAGGGGATTGGAGGTGAAAGTTTGGTGGCAAGATTAAGCAAATTTGAGAAGGAGGATCTAGGTGATTGGCTCAATGCTAAGGGAGAAGTTGAGTATCACAAAAAATGTGCAAGGTGCGGTCTGGAATGTAAACAATCCTTTAGATGCTTGGAAGTTATTTGTCCCAAGTATCAAAGGCGATAATAATTTGTCCTGGGTATGACGTTAAACTGCTTAAAGAATATAGCGTTTCTGGTTCGATTGAGTCAGAAGGGTAAATTGAAAGGGGAATATAGTTATGACATTGGAAGAAGTAAAAAAGTACATTGAAGAAAACAAAGGTAGTGGCGAGGTCAAAGCATATCTTCAGGGGTTAGTAAGCGTTGAAGGGGTGCAGACATTCTTCACACAAAATGAGGATGGTAAGAGATGGCTGGACAGTGAACGAGATAAGCATCTAAACAAAGGTCTGGATACTTGGAAAGCCAATAATCTGCAAAAGGAAATCGACAAGAAGATTCAGGAACTATATCCAGAGGAAACGGGTGATAAGAAACAACTCAGAGAACTCAATGCCAAAATAGAAACGATGGAGCTTGAGAAACAAAGGGAAGTATTTAAGAACAAAGCTCTGACGATTGCTACCGATAAAAAGCTTCCTATAAATTAAATAAGATCGTAGATTTGTTCATTTCAGATAATGAAGAAGCCACTGTTGCCAATATTGGTAGGTTTGAAGAGATATTTGGGACTTCAGTTCAATCTGCTGTGGAAGAAAGACTAAAAAGTAATGGCTATACTCCACCGAATAATGGGGGTCAGAATAACCAGCCACAAAATCTAAATGACGCTTTGAAGAACTACTACTCAGAAAATAATAAAGGTTAAAATTGAAAGGGGATTGATTATTAATGATTACATTAGCACAAGCAAAATTAAACTCACAGGATGCCATTCAAGCGGGGGTTATCGATGAATTCAGAAAGAGTTCTTTCATTTTGGACAATATGACATTTGATGATGCTGTTAGCCCAGGGACAAATGGAGCTACACTGACTTATGGTTACACAAGATTGATCACACAACCGACTGCGGCATTCAGAGCAATTAACAGTGAATATTCTCCGCAAGAAGTTACAAAGGACAGATATACGGTTGAACTCAAACCTTTCGGCGGTTCATTCCAGATTGACAGAATTATTGCCAATACAGGTGGTTTGGTTGATGAAGTAAATCTACAAGTACAGCAGAAAGTGAGCCTTATTCCAGTTCTCGAATAAGTCGCATCTACGGCGTAAGTTCCAAGACGCGATGCTAAAGAATGGAGCCGTTGTAGGTTCTACCGCTGCTGTGGGATTTGACTATTGCAATCAGCTGTT
>JAJZSC010000090.1:0-1770 GCA_021849995.1 Bacillota bacterium
AAACAGCCTATTCATGGATTCATTCACTATAATACTGTCCTTATGAATAAAGTCTGTTTAACAAAGTCACATGCAGATGAGATAGCCCAATATAATGTGCTCATTCATACTATAGGACCTGGACGTATGGCCACCGAGCGTGCCTTTGCCATTGACAGTATCAAAGCAAATAAGTTGGGAATCTCAAGTGAGGAAGTGGCAGCTCAATCTAAAAACGCAATTCCTTTGGCACGCTATGGTACCCCTGAAGAATTTGCCAAAGTAGTTACCTTCTTCGTATCTGATGCTTGCACCTATATGACCGGTAGCTCCGTTCTTGTAGATGGTGGCATGGTTCGTGCAATCTAAAATATAATATTTAGAAAGACTTCTTTGTTTCAAAAGGCCACTGAGGAAAAATCTTCAGTGGTTTTCGTTTCAGCTAATAGAAAGCATTCCTTTCGGGTGGCATAAAGCGCATCTATGGCGCTGACATCGAGTGTCAAATGCGCCAGGCTGGCATTGCATTTGACCAGCCGCCTGCACCAAAGGCTTGGCGCCAGTCAAGATTTCTATATACAGTACAGCATAAAACCAATATTATGATAACTATAAGGGAAAGAGTTTGTGTTTGGTTAGGGGGAATTTTATGCGAACATCTCCGTCGGATTTAGCTCAGGCGCTTAAAGATAATAGTTATATCTTAGATGAAGATGCAGCGACAACTTTGTTTCTTGCTATGGCCCTTCAAAAACCCTGTTTTATTGAAGGACCGGCCGGGGTGGGAAAGACACAGTTGGCTTTGGCGCTTGCGCGAGCAGAAAAACGAGTATTGATTAGGCTCCAGTGTTATGAAGGTCTAGATATAAATAAGGCCTTATACGATTGGAATTATGCCAAACAGCTTTTGCGGTTGCAGCTTGCCAAAACCGAGGATTGGAATGAGATTAAAGTTGATCTGTTTTCTGAGGAGTTTTTACTTATTCGACCTTTACTTCAATCCATCCTCTCTCCGGAACCAGTCCTTTTGCTTATTGACGAGCTAGACAAGAGTGATGAAGAGTTTGAGAGCTTTCTCTTAGAATTGCTGGCAGAATTTCAGGTCACAATCCCTGAATTAGGAACGATCTCCTGTAAAGAAAAGCCTATTGTGATCTTAACAAGTAATAATACCCGTGATTTTAGTGATGCCTTAAGGCGGCGCTGCATACATCTAGCTTTGACCTATCCTACGTTAGAGCGGGAGGTGGCAATTCTCAAGACGCACGCTCCTGAACTTAGCGATCGATTACTAATGGATGTTTGTAAGTTCGTGGCTCGAGTGAGAAAACTTCCCCTGCAAAAGATTCCAAGTATTTCAGAAACAATCGATTTTGCCAGGGCCATGATTACCCTAAGAAAAGATGAGTTAAAATACGGAGAACTTCTGGGAACATTAAATGTTTTATTAAAATACCCGAAGGACATTGCCAAGTTAGAGGAACGCCTTAAACAGTGGGAGTCTGAAGCAGCAAGACATTGATCGGGAAGAGTACTTCTGAGTTTGGATTCTAGTACATGAGAAATGTTACAGGGGTAAAGGGATAGATAAGATGGATGGTTGGGGTTTTACTCAATTGGTGCATGCCTTAAGACAGGTTTCACTTCCTATATCTTCACAAGATATATTGGAAGCTCAGACATGTTTGTTAAACTTTCCTAATATATCTCGAAAACAGATTTTAAAAACAGTGTTAGTTCACCGTCCCCAAGATAGTGTTGTCTTTGAAACGGTCTGGAGAACCTTGTTTG
>JAJZSC010000090.1:1780-9083 GCA_021849995.1 Bacillota bacterium
CTTGGAAACGGATGTTAGTGAGAAAGTAATTATAAATATAGAAGAAGAGCAGCGTTCGGGGCTAGGTGGACAAGGTATCGGGCACGGGTGGGGAGGAATTAGTCTTACGCACAAAGGGAGTATAGATAGTACTTATAATTATTCAAAAGCACTTAAGTCCATATTCTACTCTCGACTTGAGGAATTAGCAGGCAGTTCGTTAGATCTCGAAGACGTGGTTAAATCTGTTTTGACAGAAATTAATTATTATTCCTGGATCAATTCCTATGATCTGGCTTTTCAGCGGGGGGAACTAACTGAAGGAGAATGGTTTGTTCACCAGAATGTTCGGACTAATCTTGTTAAAGAAATTCGAGAACATTTATTATCCCTCCAAGTAAGGCACGAAAATAGTTGGAAACCTGTTCAGCGGCAATATTGGTTGTATAAGCCTTTATTAAATTTGACAGAAGAAGAAAAAGCTCAAGTCAAGGAAAGTATCCGGAAATGGGTACGAAAATTGGCGGTACGTCCTGGAGGACGTTGGAAATCCAGTCCTAAAGGTACAATTGACCTCACACGGATTGTTCAGCAAAGTATCCCAGGGGATGGGAAGGTTTTTCACTTAAGTTACCGTAGGAGAATTCAACGGATGTCGGAGTTGGTGGTACTTTGTGATGTGTCAAATTCTGTAGCTGCATTCGTTGAGTTTTTAATCTATATGGTTAGATGGCTGAGAGCCCGTATCAGAAAAATGCGTGTGTTCTTTTTTATCGATTCAGTCTGGGAAGTGGACAGATTAGACTGGAATGCTGATCCAAACGGACTTATTCAAGAGATCAAGAGCTGGGGGCATAAAGCAAGTTCAGGATATACGGATTATGGCGCTGTATTTCGTGAACTAGCTGAGACCAAATTGAAAGAAGTGTCTTCACGAGCAACCGTCTTAATCCTGGGAGATGGAAAAAACAATTATCGTCCTGCTCAAGCTGAATATTTAGCTCAGATATCTGAGAAGGTGCGAAAGATATTTTGGTTAAATCCCTTAGATATTGAGGAATGGAAGGAAAGAGATAATGTGATAAAACACTACGAAGATTATTGCACTAAAGTATATAGATGCCGTTCTGCAAGCGACTTACAACGAATTGTACAGGGGGTTTTCTAGAATCTTTATCTTGACGAATTAGATGGTCGTTGCCAGCCAGGCTAATTCAACAATTTGATATTCAAAAAACACTACTGAAAATACCAAAAAAGTGGTTAAATAATAGAGAGTAATTCAGTACAATTAGTTTTTCAAAAGCGGAAAGAAGTGAATATACGTGAGACAGAATGGCGGAAGCCGGTATTATGGATGGTACATAGTGCTGGCTGCATCACTGATTACCCTGCTGACAGTAGGATTTCGACTCGGGATAGGTCCTTTTGTTAAACCGATTATGGCAGATTTGGGAATTTCCAGAACAGATTTTTCATTTATTGTATCCATTAGTATGCTCGTATATGGAATGGGGATGCCCTTAACAGGCTGGCTACTCAAGCGTTATTCGACCAGATTCGTTTTAATATCTGGTACATTTATTACCTGCGGATCTATTATATGGACAATCGCAAGCACAGGAATGTTATCCTTTCTAATATCTTTTGGTATCCTGTTGTCATTAGGTCTATCTTTCATAAGCCCCGTAGCTTTAACACCTATAGTGAATAAATGGTTTATTTATCATAGAGGAAGAGCGCTTTTTTACCTTACTACAGGCTCAATGGCGGGAATCGCTATTATAACGCCGCTTGAAACGTTTTTGATTGAGTCATTTGGATGGCAAAATACACTTTTGCTATTTATGGGGATAGTTATGTGTATAGTCATTCCTTCAAGTATCTTTGTAATGAGGGAAGATGTACCACTAGGAGCCGATGGTAATCCTCAAAAACTAGATGTAGAAAAGGAACGTGAACTAATAGCACACCCTGAAATTACCTGGAAGGATGCGGTAAAGACACGGGCTTATTGGCAGGTTGTCATAGGGCTTTTCGGCTGCGGCTTTAGCATGAACCTTCTGGGTTCACATGCTGTCCCAATGTTAATGGATCATAATTTTGACCCGACCACAGCTTCCTTTGGAGTGGGAATTATCGGTTTGGTTGCCATATTTAGTACCCTGCTTTTGGGCTCGATAGCTGATCGTTATCCACGGAAAAACATATTGTTTATAATCTATTTTGTTCGGGGGTTAGGGTTTCTTGGTTTAGTCTTCGCAGTGACCCCTTGGCAGCTTTATCTTGTTGGAATAACTGGTGGGCTTGTCTGGGCGGGTTCAACCGCCATGTCTTCCGCGATTCTAAGCGATTTTTTTGGTGTTAAACTAGTTGGCCTACTTTATGGATGGGCATATTTTGTACATCAAATTGGAGGCGCAATCGGCTCATTCCTTGGCGGCTGGGGATATGAGAAATTAGGCACTCATATCTTTGCCTTTGGTCTGGCAGCTGTGATCTTGATGATTGCTGGTGTGGTATCATACAAATTGCCGTTAAAAGTGACCACCCCGCATAAAATAAGTAATGTATAATACTAATTTATCAGGATCAACGTAACGGTATAGACAATTGCACTCGTATCATTTAAAATAATTGGTAAAGAGAGGGTCAAATTCAGCCACGAAGGTTGAGCACACTGCAGAAGTGGTGTACTAACTTTTTGTGGCTTTTATGTTGCCACAGAAAGATTTGTTTCAGTTATCTGAAGGAGGAGATACATATGCATATGGCAGATGCCTTGCTATCACCAGTAGTTGGTGGAACAATGTGGGCAGCAACAGCGGGGGTAGCCGCTTATTCTATTAAAAAAGTTCAAACTGACTTAGATGAGCAAAAAATACCTCTAATGGGAGTAATGGGTGCGTTTGTATTTGCAGCACAAATGATCAACTTTACCATTCCAGCCACCGGCTCCAGCGGACACATAGGAGGAGGGATGCTTCTGGCAATATTGTTGGGCCCCTATGCAGGATTTCTCACCATGGCCTCAATTTTAACTATCCAAGCGTTGTTTTTCGCCGATGGTGGGCTACTGGCCTTGGGAAGTAATATTTTTAATCTTGGATTTTTTACCTGCTTTATTGCATATCCACTAATTTATAAACGGATTTTACGAAATGGGTACTTCTCGGGTCGAATACTTACTGGTGCTATATTAGCTGCAATCTTAGGTCTTCAGTTGGGAGCGTTTAGCGTAGTTCTTGAAACCCTCCTTTCAGGTAAAACGGAGTTGCCTTTTAGTACCTTTGTTATGTTGATGCAGCCCATTCACCTTGCCATTGGAGTGGTGGAAGGTATGGTTACTGCTGCTATAGTAGGATTCGTTTGGAAGGAACGCCCTGAAATTATTGAGAAAGCAGCACTTGGTGAGACATTAGGCAGTATTTCAATTAAAAAAGTTCTTGCCGTACTTACCATAGTTGCAGTGTTAACCGGAGGAGTTTTCTCATGGTTTGCATCTTCAAATCCTGATGGATTAGAATGGTCTATGTTTAAAACTTCAGGAGTTGAAGAACTAAAGGCTCAAGACGGTATTCATCAAACCCTGTCCTCTATTCAGGAAAAAATCGCATTTTTACCTGATTACAGCTTCAAAGCTAAGGAAAACGAAACAAATACTAAAGCTACTGAGGCTGTGGCAGCAGCATGGCCTGCTGTGGATGCCGGAACAAGTGTAGCAGGTCTGGTTGGCGCTCTAATAACTTTACTTTTTGCCGGCCTTATAGGTTTAAGTATACATTTGATAAAAAAGCGAAATAATGCAAGAGCTGTCTAGAGAAAATAAGGCCGGATCTTTATCAAAGCCACACTAAATGAAATAGGATTTGATGATAATTATGACAAACATAATGGAATCATTATATAATATTAGAATACTTGATGAGCTTGCCGAAAAAAGGACAGTAATTCACAATATACATCCGCTTATAAAGTTATTAACGACTATTGCCTATGTGATAATAACTGTCTCTTTCGGCAAGTATGAATTAAGTAATTTGCTTCCATTGCTTTTTTATCCTATCGTAATAATAACTTTGGCTGAAATTCCTGTTATCCCGATCCTTAAAAGGATTCTGGTTGTACTACCATTTATAATAGGCATTGGAGTTTTTAATCCTCTCTTTGACCCTGAGCCAATGCTTGTATTTTTAGGGCTTCAGATTTCAGGCGGTTGGGTATCGTTTTTGTCAATAATAATAAAAGGTTTCCTCACTTTACTAGCAGCACTTATTCTTATATCGACAACAGGTATGACCTGGATTGCTTCCGCACTCCGCCTACTCCGAATTCCCCGTTTATTCGTACTTCAGCTATTGCTAACTTATCGTTACATCTCAGTTATAATGGAAGAAGCTGGCCGGACCTGGAACGCCTACATGCTGCGTGCACCTGGGCAACAAGGAGTAAGTTTTAAAATATCGGGACCGCTGGCAGGGCAGTTGCTAATGCGCACTTACGACAGAGCCCAAAGAGTATATCAGGCAATGAGCTTAAGGGGATTTATTGGGGAATATAACCCTGGAGAAGTAAAAAAAGTTACTGTAAAGGATTGTTTATTTTTAGGGGGTTGGGTTGCTTTTTTCAGTGTTTGCAGGTATATTAACCTTCCTGCCTTGATTGGGTCAGTAGTTACAGGAGTGATGACATGAGCCATCATATTGTTGATTTTATCGATACATACTTTACCTATCCAGATCAGACACAAGCAGTCAAAGGAATTACATTATGCATCAGCCATGGAGAATCTGTCGCAATAGTTGGAGCTAACGGTGCTGGTAAGTCCTCACTCTTAAAGCTCTTAACTGGTATTTGCTTACCAACAAAGGGAGAAATTCGCATTGGTGAGACTCCCGTCACTAAAAAAACCTTACCTATAATTCGTCAAAAAATAGGTTTTACTTTTCAAGATCCTGATGATCAGCTTTTTATGACTACTGTCTATGATGATGTAGCTTTTGGACCTCGTAATTATGGAATAGGCGAGCCTGAGGTTGAAAAAAGAGTAATGAAGGCTCTAGAAACAGTTGGAGCGGTTCACCTAAAGGATAGAGCGCCCTATAAGCTTTCAGGTGGCGAGAAAAGGGCTGCCGCGATCGCAGCGGTATTATCTATGGAACCTGATATTCTGGTGATGGACGAACCTTCAGCCGCGCTTGACCCCAGAGCCAGACGAAGGCTGATAAACCTTTTAAGAAGTTTTATGCATACAAAAATTGTTGCTACACATGATTTGGATATGGTCTTGGAAACCTGTGATAGAACCATAGTCTTAAAAGAGGGTAAAGTTGTTTGTGATGGATCATCGACAACAATACTTGCTAATGAAGAGTTATTGGAACAGTGCGGCTTGGAAAAACCTCTGGCGCTTCAGAATTGTCCTAGATGTGGAGCTAAGAAGGAATAATTCCGGTAATTTAAACTTCTTTATTTAGCTGATGAAGTCCTAGCTTTCATAAGAAAGTTAGGACTTTTATCTTTATGCCATTATGTCAAACACTAAATTAGAAGGAAATATCCGATCTCCGTGGAAATAGTTGTAGTCAGAAATTTGTGGAGGAAATAATGTTTAACTATTTGACTGTTTGGAACCGCTGGCTTGGTCAGAGAATGATCTTCGTTTCGATTCTAGCGCTGCTAATTGGGTTTAATTTACCTTTGCCTAAAGTTTTGTTCTCAGAAAATGTAACAATAATTTGTTTTGTATACTTAACTTTTATAACTTCCCTTGATGTCCATTTCAGGGATTTTATTAAGATTATCAAGCGCCCAATCTTACCGCTTGGAATGCTCGTGCTCATCCATATAGTTATGCCTATAGTCGCTTGGGGAATCGGATACTTGTTTTTTCCCCATGACTTTAACACGCGCCTCGGGTTACTTATCAGTTCAGCTATTCCTGTCGGATTAAGTTCGATCGTTTGGACTGGAATAGGTGGGGGGAATATTGTTCTAGCTTTAGTTGTGGTTGTGATGGATACTCTCCTAAGTCCTATCATTCTACCAGGCTTCTTTGCCCTAGTAGTGGGTGAGAATATACAAATAGAGTACTCACAAATGATAATCGAGCTTATCTGGATGGTCGCTGTGCCAAGTTTTGCTGCAATGACTTTAAATGATATTACGCAAGGGAAACTTGAACCTTTTTCACGTTCCATTGGTGGGCTCACGGCAAAGATCGGAGTATTCTTCATCATCTTAGTTAATGCTGCTATCATTGCTCCGGAGATCGAGTGGGGGGCTTCCCTGTTAAAATTACTGTTTGTGATCTTCTTACTGACGATTAGCGGTTACCTCTTGGGATATCTTGCTTCTTTTGCCTTAAAAGACCGGTCCCGCTCCACCGTAATATCGATGGTCTATAATGTCGGTATGAGAAATATTTCTTTTGGTTTTGTACTTGCTCTTACTTATTTCCCAACTGCGGTAGCTGTTCCGATAACGTTAGCTTCAGTTTATAACCAACCTCTGGCCTCGATTGTCTCCTGGGTATTTAACCGTAAGGCAGAGAATCATATGTCTAAAAGTATGAGAAACGAAACCCACTGAAAAAATCCTTTCAGTAGGTTTCGTTTTTCGAGATCCGCCAATGAAAAGGTCCCGAACGTATCGGTAAAAACAATTATTGCATTGCGCAAGCTGAATACTTAGCTATGATTTCTGAAAAAAGTGCGAATGATATGTTGATTAACGATGTTAAATATTGAAGTATTGAATAAACCTGATGATGTGATGAAACATTACCAGGTTCATTGCAAAATTTTTGGACAAATTAATCACGGGGGGGCATACAACCTTAATGAATCCTCCACAGCTTCTTTATGCCCCAACCAAAATGCCTGAACCTTCAAGCCAATTTAACATAACACAAAGGAAATGGGAATCGATGATATTAAAGAGGTAAAAGTAGGCTAAACTTTTATACATGGGGGTAAACAATTTGAAGATAGGAGTATTTACAGCTCTCTACCAAAACAAGCCTCTAACCGAGGCCTTAGACATTGTACAAGGCTATGGATTGGAAGCGGTAGAAATAGGAACAGGTAATTATCCAGGTAACGCTCATTGCGATCCGGATAAGCTTTTACAAGATTCGGAAGATTCCAACTATCTCAACTGGCGTCTCTCAAAGAGGGATTTTCCAAGGCTGTTCAGTGTCTCAAGGACTGTGTGTTCAGTGAACCTTTCGGTGAAATGTGGTGGGCTTAAATGAACGAGCGCTACACCATAGGAATTGATTTGGGCGGCACCAAGCTGCTGGCGGCACTGGTAGACGAACAAG
>JAJZSC010000091.1 GCA_021849995.1 Bacillota bacterium
GCTTAGGTGCGAATCTGGAAGTAGATATCGACCTTATGATTCCTAACAGAAGACTTTCTTTGTCTGAAGGGGCTATTGCCCCCTGGGCTAAATCTGCTTCTAGTTTTTATCCGAAAATGCTTGAGTCGGTTGCGGAACAACTAGGTTTTAGCATGGAGACACCAGTGGAAGAATTAACTGAGAAACAGTGGAAAGGGCTTCTATACGGAACCGACCAACCTGTGAAATTCCGCTATATTAACGTTTTTGACCAGCCAAAAATCTACAATGCCGTTTTCGAAGGACTGGTTCCGTACTTTGAGCGAAGGTACAAAGAATCCAGCTCGGATTACGTCCGAACTGAGATCGAAGCCTATATGAGTGAAAAACCGTGTCCGGCCTGTAAGGGAAAGCGTCTTAAGCCTGAAGCCCTGGCTGTTAAGGTTGGGACCTTATCTATTGACGATATAACAAGACAACCTATTACTGAGGTGTTAGATTATCTAAATAAAACTACTCTAAGCGAGAAAGAACAGACCATAGCCCGTCAAGTGCTTAAAGAGATACGTGAGCGGTTAGGGTTCTTGATTAACGTCGGATTAGATTACCTTACCCTGGGTAGGGCTGCTGGTACCCTTTCCGGTGGAGAGGCTCAGCGGATTCGTTTAGCTACCCAGATCGGTTCCAGTCTAATGGGAGTACTTTACGTGCTGGATGAGCCAAGCATTGGGTTGCATCAGCGTGACAATGCCAGACTTTTATCTACTCTTCAACGATTGCGTGATTTAGGCAATACTCTTTTGATAGTTGAACATGATGAAGATACAATGCTGGCAGCTGATCATATAATTGACATAGGGCCAGGCGCAGGAGCCCATGGTGGAAAAATTGTTGCCGAAGGTACTCTTGAAGACATTAAGAAAAATCCTGAATCTATTACAGGTCAGTATCTAAGTGGAAGTAAAAAGATTCCTATCCCCTTGGCCAGACGACAGCCTAACGGGAAATGGCTGGAAGTAGTAAGAGCCAGGGAGAACAATCTGAAGAATATCAATGTTAAAGTCCCTCTTGGAGTTTTCAGTTGTGTTACCGGGGTATCGGGATCGGGAAAAAGTACCTTGGTAAATGAAATTATCTATAAAGGTCTGGCTTCTCGCCTAAATGGAGCACGGCTGCGTCCGGGTGCACATGATGAGTTGCTGGGGCTGGATCATCTGGAGAAAGTAATCGACATAGATCAGTCTCCGATTGGCCGTACTCCGCGCTCTAACCCTGCAACCTATACAGGAGTATTTGATTTTATCCGTGACTTGTTTTCGCAAACTAACGAGGCAAAGCTCAGGGGTTACAAACCAGGACGTTTTAGCTTTAACGTTAAGGGTGGACGCTGTGAAGCCTGTCATGGGGATGGAATTATAAAGATCGAAATGCACTTTTTGCCTGATGTCTATGTACCTTGCGAAGTTTGCAGCGGTCAGCGTTATAACCGGGAGACCCTGGAAGTTCGTTACAAAGGGAAAAGTATTGCTCAAGTACTGGATATGACCGTTGAAGAAGCTTTTGAGTTTTTCCAATCTGTCCCGAAGATCGCCCGTAAACTCCAGACTCTACAGGACGTCGGCCTAGGATATATCAGACTGGGGCAACCAGCTACCACCCTGTCAGGCGGTGAAGCTCAAAGAATTAAACTGGCAACTGAACTGAGCCGAAGAAGTACAGGCAAGACAATTTATATCCTCGATGAACCTACGACCGGCTTGCATATGGCTGATATTGACCGGTTACTGATTGTTCTTCATAGGTTGGTAGATGCAGGTGATACGGTCTTGGTTATTGAACATAACCTAGACGTGATTAAGACTGCCGATTATTTGATTGATCTGGGGCCAGAAGGCGGTAATCGCGGAGGAGAAGTTCTAATCACCGGTACTCCTGAAGAGATTGCTGGCCATCAAGCGTCTTATACTGGACAGTTTTTGAAGAAGTATTTGGAGCAATGATAAGCACGATAAGAATGAAACCATAACACTTCAGGGCCGGAGAATGAAAATAAGCCAGCTTAAAATTAGCTCCGGCTTATTTTTATTTTGAACTGGAGCCCTTTTGCAGCAAGGAATCCAGGCACTTTTACAAATATAACATAACTAACTCTTATTTTATTTTAAACATAATTTATAGATTTTTAAGTATATCATGATGTCCAACAGCTAGCAGAACGATGGTATCACTTGTTCGCTCGAATATTATCCGTATGTCCATGTTGACATAAGCCTCCATAAACATTGTCCCTTCTATTTTGTGGGTTTGTAAGGAAGGGTGTCTTGGATTATAAACGAGAAAGCGAAGGGCTTTGAGGGTTTGTTTTCTTTCTTCCGGAGAAAGCTTTAAAAAATCTATATTAAAACCCTTTGTTTTTAAGATCACTGGCATTAGCAAGCTCCTCCAAGTCTTTTATAGCATCCTCCATGTTTTCAAATTTCTGATACTCGCCATTTTCTAGCTCTTCTTGACTTCTACGAATTTTTGCCTGCCACTCTTCACTCCAAAAATACTTTTGGTTCTTATCGATCCATTCCACAGGCCTTAAAAATATTCCTCCGTCTCTCTCTTCAATTACAACATGATCACCTTCATGTAGATTTATATCTTTGGCTATCTGGGCTAAACTAACAAGCATTCTTTTTTGAACTTGTTGAACAATCGGCATAAAACTTCATCCTTTCCGTTAAACTGTAATTACAGCTTAACATATTTTGTCCAAAAATTCTATTTGCAATATATATAGTAAAAGCGAAAAAGTTGCAAGGGCAATTATTTTCCGAGGGAATAATAGCAATTGCAGCTTTAACTTTTCCTGCTAAAAAAACAAAATTTAAAAGGAAGCGCTATAAAAATGTCGAACTAATTTGATATAAGGAGATGAATAACTTGGCTATTCGTTTAATTGCTATGGACCTTGACGACACCTTATTACTTGATGATTGGACCATTTCTCCGAGAGTGCAAAAAGCAATTCGCCTCGCTCGGGAACAAGGAGTAAAAATTACAATTGCGACTGGCCGGATGCCGAATTCAGCTAAGCCTTATGCTGAGCAGCTAGGGATTGACATACCCTTTATAACTTATCATGGAGCCTTCATCCAACAAGCGATAAGTGGAGAGGTTCTCTTCAGAAAAGTTATTCCAAGCAGCTTGGCTAAAAAGATTATTACCCCACTCTTAGAGCGGGGAGTTCATACCCAGCTCTATCTTAAAGAACGGGTAATGACCCAGATCATGAACGACTGGGCTGAGGAATACTCTAAACTCGCTGGAATACAGGTGGAGCAGACAGATTTGCTTAGAGTCCTGGATAACGAGGAAGAGGGTGCAGAGAAAATCTTATTTATGGCGGAAGAGAGCCAGCTTGCTAAACTATGGGTAGAAATTAGAGAAAAATATGCCGGTTCGGTTCATGTGACTGCATCAAAGCGTCACTTTTTAGAGCTTGTTAACGTCTCAGTTAATAAAGGTGTAGCCCTGAAAGCATTGGCCGAGCGTTATAATATTCCCAGTGAAGAGGTAATGGCTATCGGAGACAGCTTAAATGACATAGAAATGGTTAAATTTGCAGGTCTTGGGGTGGCGATGGGCAATGCCCGGCCTGAATTAAAACAGGTGGCAGATGTAATCACTAGCAGCAATCAAGAGGATGGAGTGGCAGAAGCAATTGAACGTTTTGTGCTAAGCAAAGAGTAGGAGGGGTCTGTTGGCCAACTAGCGCTATGATTCTTTCAGGCTGTTCAAGTTAGAGGAGATTGATTCGAAGATAGTTAGAGCTTAATGTTGCTAAGTCGTGCGGTTTCATACATTGCAAAGGAAGTACTAGAAAAGAGGCGCTTATAAAATGAATGTCCGAGGATTAAAGCTCCGCGTCTTTAAGGCTATCGCACTGATCACTCTTTCATTAACACTCAGCGGATGTACGATTTCTCCTGTTCAATTGACATTAGCCGAAAAGGGTCCGACAGAGGTATCCAGCAGTTCCCAGTCTAAGCCTAAATCAGAATCAGATGTCCAAAATCCTAAGTCTCCGGTTGCACCAGTCTCTGAGTCAACTTCTCAGTCTGCTTCTCAGCCACCTTCTGATCCTGCTCAAGAAGTAGCTGAACCAAATTCCCAACCATTACCTGAGCTTGCCCCACAACCAGCCCCTCCAGGAACTCCAGTTCGACCTTACTATGATGGAAAAGGAAATCCTCCGACAGCACCTGGACTGGCTATGCGTACACGTGTGTTTGCTGCGGAAAAACCAAAGATTGCTTACCTCACTATTGATGATGGGCCTTCTCCGGATACTACACCTCATATTCTGAGGGTTCTTAAAGAGGAGGGAGTGAAAGCTACATTTTTTGTTATAGGCACTCAGGTAGAAACTCATCCGGAACTTATAAAGGCTGAATACGACCAAGGCCATGCAATCGGTAATCATACCTACTCCCATAATTATTCCGAGATTTACAGGAGTCCTCAAGCCTTAATAAATAATTTCAAAAGGAACGAGGATTTAATCTATAATACAATTGGAATTCGACCTAGAATAATCAGGACACCTGGCGGAACACAGGGCCATTTTAATATCAGTTACTATAATGCAGTAGATTCGGCAGGCTATCTGGTTTATGACTGGAACGTCAGTACAGCCGATGCATCAGCCCGGTTAGTTCCGGCAGACCAAATAGTTCGCAACATACAAGAACAGGTTCCAGGCAGGGATAAAGTAATAATCTTAATGCATGATGCCCCTGGAAAAACGACTTCTGTAGATGCATTGCCAAGAATTATCCGCTACCTGAAAAACCAAGGCTATACCTTTGGGGTCTTATCTCCGGAGGTTGCCCCGATTCTTTTCCCCGGTGGATTTAAGAGCTAAAGAATAGTATATTTGGATTGAATTATGAATCAGAGGCTTAAAGCGGCTCGGCTACGCTTATCCTCTGATTTTTCTTTTTAATTGCTATACTATATTTGATTATTACTTGAGACCAAGCGAAAAACTTTCTTAGTTTTTGGTGACCCAGGGGTATATAAATAAGCATTGACACAAAAAGGCATGAACAATTATTATAGTATTATAATTTTAAAATTAGAATTTTCAGAAAAAATTGGGGTTTACTTAGTGCTTACACATAGTTTTTTGGCTAAAGAGTGAGAAAGGGGTGATTTAGTCCTTGTGGTTTGTCGGAAAAGAACATTATAATTGAACTTTATAATATTAAACCGCTCGCATTGGACATGTTGTAGAATACTTAGGACGTTATACTCGATAAACTGTCATCACAACGGCTAGCCTGGTAAACTTTTCAGGTAGAGTAACATCTGTACCAGCGTCTCTAGACGAATATCAGATGGCTGACCTACATTGCTTTGAAAAAATGTAGAATTAGTTTAGGTTGTGTATATTTTGAAGAAGAATCGGAATAAATACAAGGCTTTGATTTGGTAAATAGAATAATTGGAGGTCAGAGATAAATGAATAAATATGTTCGCAATGTGATCGCAATCCTTGCTTTAAGCACTTTAGTCCTTTCCGGTTGTGGAACTGCTCAAAAGACTGGATCAGAGGGGGCTAAAGCTGTTTACCCAACTAAGCCCATCGAGCTAATTATTGCCTTTACCGCTGGCGGGTCAAGTGATGTTCAAGCCCGTATCGTCGAAAAATACTGGAAGCAGCAATTCAACAATCAGCCTTTGACTTTTAATTATCAAGTTGGAGCTGGCGGACAGGTAGGTTTTACTGCAATTACTAAGGCAAAAACAGATGGCTATACTATTGGTGGAATTAATTTTCCCCACATCAATCTACAGGCCTTAAGCCCACAAGCGACATTTAAAACCGAAGATTTCGCCTATATCGCCCAATTAGTTAAGGATCCCAATTTGTTGACAGTGAAAGCGGATAGTCCCATCAAGAACCTACAAGACTTTGTAAACGAAGCTAAAAAGAAGAATGGCAAAATGACAGTGGGCACGGTCGGAACCTTTACTGCGCATCATATTGCTGTACTGCAGCTTATGGAGAAGTTAGGAATTCAATTAACAATTGTTCCATTCACCGGAGATGCCGATCAAAGTGTTGCTTTATTAGGCGGACATGTGGATGCAATGATTGGTAACCTTAATGTCATAATGAGAGACATCAATAAGTATCGTCTCATTGGTATTGCTACAGAAAAGCGCCACCCATGGTTAAAAGATGTTCCAACCTTTAAAGAACAAGGTGTAGAGTTCTATTCATATATCAGTCGTGGTATAGCAGGACCTAAAAATATTGATCCCGCAGCTTTAAAAATACTCCGCGATGGATTTGCAAAAATTGCAAACAACCCTGATTACCTAAAAGAAATGGAAAAAATAGGTCAACCTGCCGATTTCTTAACAGGGGAACAGTTTGAAAAAGTAGTTATGGACTATAACAATGAGGCCAAGCCTTTAATTGAAAAATATGGGCTAAATAAGAAATAGGATTTATTCAGTCCACAGCTTATCAAGAAGTGGTATCATAACGAGAAATACCTAACTCGGAGAGTCAGCTAAGGCTCTCCTTTTTCATTTGAAACAATAGGAGTTAAAACTATTCAAAAACTGAAACAGGATAAGGAAGGGCTCCGTCCGACTTCTTTTGGCACGCTAATTGCATTAGCACCCAGAAAAAGCTATACTTATAGCAGGAGGGGTATTTCCTTGCGGGTACTGCTAGTAAGTCTTAACTCAAAATACGTGCACTCCAATCTCGCCTTAAGGTATTTACGCGAAGGGGTTCGACCGGAGTTTCCTCAGGTAGAGATTAAAGAGTTCACAATCAATGAGCTGGTTTCCCGCATTGCCGGAGAGATCTTTGAAGCCAAGGCAGATGTCATTGGCTTTTCCTGTTATATTTGGAACCTCTCCGAGACTCTTGCCGTTATCAGAAGGCTACGTCCGGTTTTAAAAAATGCCAAAATTGTTCTGGGTGGCCCTGAGGTATCCTTCGAAGCCAAGGAGCTTATGAAAGAGCATGCTGAAGTTGATGCCATCGTCATAGGGGAAGGTGAGGTTGCTTTTCTCGAATTATTAAGAACCTGGAAGCTGGGAGAAAAGCTCCATAATGTTAAGGGTTTGGTTTTTAGGGACCAAGACCAAGTGATCCAAACAGGGTCCAACCCACTCTTAGCCATGTCAGAGTTGCCAATCCCCTATGGTGAGGCTGAGGACTTTACAGGCCGGTTAGTATATGTGGAAACATCTCGCGGCTGTCCGTTTAATTGTGAGTACTGCCTGTCCTCTACCTTTAAGGGAGTCAGGTTTTTGGAGCCAGAACGTTTCCGTACCATGCTTAAAGTGCTCCTGAACAATGGTGCGAGGACTATCAAATTTGTCGACCGGACCTTTAATGCTAACAAAGGTCATGCTTTTGCCATTCTGGATATAGTTCGCGAAGAGGCTGCTAACTTTGAGGAATACGAAAACTGCAGAAAATCCGAACGATCAGGACAATCCGGGCACTCCGGACAAACCGGACACTCCGGTATCAGGGTGCACTGCGAAATGGCCGGTGAACTCTTGGATGCTGAATGGGTTGAATATTTAAAAAAATATCCTGAAGGACTGTTGCAGCTGGAGATAGGGGTACAATCCACCTATGCACCTACCTTGGAAATAATTTGCCGCCCCCAGCATTTTGACAGCTGGAACTGGATCATTGAAGAGTTAAAAGGCAGAGTACCGACCCATTTAGATTTAATTGCTGGTCTTCCCGAAGAGGGCTGGGAGAATTTTAAGACCTCTTTTAATACCGTGTATTCTGTTAAACCCGATGTCTTGCAGCTTGGTTTTCTTAAAGTGTTAAAAGGCTCCGGCCTTCGCGGAAAAAGAGAGCAGTACGGCCTGGTTTATTCTCCAGACCCGCCTTACGAAATACTCGAAACCAGGGTAATGACCCACTCCGAGCTTCTACAACTCCACCGGATTGAAGATATTTTGGAGAAATATCATAATTCCCATCGATTTAAACATAGCTTAAAAGGTCTGGAAGCTCTCTTTTCCACTCCTTTTGACCTCTACCAGGCCATAGCGGAATTCTGGCGGGCTCAGGGCTGGTTTAAGCAGTCCTGGTCAGCTAAAGCTCTTTTTCAGAATCTATGGCAGTTTGTAGAGAGCCTGTCAGAGCTGGAAAATCTATCGGCTCGAAGAGAGGAGTTCCGTGATTATTTGCGCTACGATTTCTATCTTGCGGAAAGGCCTGGCAATCTGCCGGAGTTTTTAGCTAATGTGAATGTTTCCGATCCTGCAGAACAAGAAGGATTAAAAAACTTAAGACAAGATATCCAAGGTGATTCTCGTTGGGCAAAGCTGATTTCTGCTTACGAGCAGTTGGACAAGCGTCAGTGGTATAGGGCCACTGCAGTCGATTACTTTCCCAACTTCAAGGATAAACCACCCGGCTGGTATTTGTTTTTTTACGGAGAACCTGAGATAAGGGCTTATAGATGGGAGTTTTAAAACATAAACATTAAAGGCGGCCGGAATATGAATACTCTAAATAAGATTATTTTTGATAAGAAAATACTGAAATTTGCAAGCTACTCCGGAGCTGACCATGCCAGTTCACCATCGCTTCGACGCTACTCACTCGGCTGCTTCACTACTGTGTCCGAAACCCTCATGGAATCTGCATGTGAACCTTCGGCACAGTTTACGCTGCGCAGCACTCGCTCGCTCACGCGCCTCCGCGAAATCGGTTCACTTGGCATTGGTCATCTCCTCCGTTTAATTTTCATGCTTTTTGGTGGTACATCTATGGCATGGAGGTCTGATAAGAACATTTCTGATTTGAACAGTCCTAGGCCTAATCGTTCAAAAATCTGTACAGGTATATTAATAATGTTATTAGCGTTAGGTGCGCTGGGAGGGTGTGCGAACCCCCCAAAACAAGGACAACCAGGAGGAGCAGCTCCTGTGATTGTTAACATCTGGCATACCCTTGAAGGGGCTGAGGGTGAGGCTTTAGCCCGGCAGGCAAAAAGAATTTCGGATTTAAATCCTGAGGTCTTGGTTAAGGTTAAATACATTCCTGAAGATAG
>JAJZSC010000092.1 GCA_021849995.1 Bacillota bacterium
AGATTCGATACGAGGTTTCAAGGGTGCCGAATTGACTAAACTTTGCACTGGAATATATTGAGCATCGGTACTTCCATCTCCCAATTCGCCATGATCATTATCACCCCAACCCCAAACTTTTCCTTCAGGATCGATGATTAAATCATAATTAAACCCCGCAGTAGCAGAAATAACACGAGGAAAACCCTTAATAAGCTTTGGTTCATATGACCTGAACACTGAACCTTCACCTAATCTCGTGTTTAAACCCCATACCCAAAGACTTTGATCTTTTTTTATAGCAAGATTATGATATTCCCCAGACCGAATAGCTGCAATATCAGTTAAACCTTCGACAATTATCGGACTGGAAATATCCTTATAAGTTAAATCCTTATCGACTACGTTACTGCCCCAAATAACAACAGTACCGTCCCGCTTTAAAGCGAGGGTGTTGCCACCCGCTGCGATCGCTGTTACATCAGTAAGACCAGGTATTTTGACTGGTACGTTGGTGTTAACTTGGGTTCCATTCCCTAATTGACCATACGAATTATCGCCCCAACTCCAGACTGTACCATCAGCTTCTACGGCATAACCAGACCGTAGCCCTGCCGCGATACTTACAATGTTGGTCAGATTCTTAACTTGTACAGGTTCCCAGGAGTACTTATTCGTTCCATCGCCAAGTTCTCCGGTATAATTCTCTCCCCATGCCCAAACTGTACCATCTTCTTTTAGGGCTAAACTATATTGATAACCTGCAGAAATCTGTTTAACTCCATTTAGATTTACCTGGATGGGCGCTAATTCTAAATGATTGAAATTCCCAAAGCCATACCGTCCCCATGTCCAGACCGTCCCATCACTTTTTAAAGCAAGTGCATGCAGCCTTCCCGCCGAAATCGCTTTGACATTTGATAATTTCTGAACAGGAATCGGATTTAAAGACGAAACCGTACTTCCATCACCAAGCTGTCCATTACTATTTTCTCCCCAAGCCCAAACCGTTCCGTCTGATTTTAACGCTAAAGAAAAAAAGGAATTAGAACTAATATCTATAAAAGACGTTTCAACAGCCATAGCCGACCTTGAAGTGATATGGATCAAGGAGAAAGATGAAGAAAAAAATACTAGAGAGGCTATAAGAAACGCTAACGTTCTTATTAGTCTATAATTCATTAAGAGCATCCTTCCTAAAGTAAAATTTGCTTTAATTAATTCTTCTTAAATAATTGCAAGTAACTATTCGTTTTTTAATATACAAATTACTTCAGGTAAATTTATCCTGTCTTAATGCAGCACCGAAAATTTAGATTTCAAAGGTACACAGAAATGGAAGAGCATCTTTGTATGCGACCCATTCAAGAAACCAAGTTAGTGTTTCCACTGAATCAACTCCTTTTCGGATAGATTCAGCTCCCCTCCACTCTTAAGTATAAAGATCTCATAAAATGGCTTTCGGGACGGTGCTAGTATCTGTTTACACAAAAAGCCGCCTCAAAAGAGACGGCTGATATTTTGACTATTAATTTGACTATTAAAGATAAGGGATTATAAGGTGATATAATTCTAATATTAGGGCACTAATTGATGGCATGGACACAAGAAATCAAGTAAAGATTATCTCGCCGCCGGCTGACAAATCGTAGAAATCGCCGACAGTTAGGATTCCATCCAACTGCTCGCAAAAATCTTCCTTTTTAAGCTTGAACATTTCTACACTGGCTAAGCAGGCATAAATTTTCCCGCCGGCATCGCTGATCATTTCTATAAATTCAGGTATAGGAGGAATATCCAACTCTTCCATTTGTTTCTTCATCATACTGGTAGCAAAAGCTGACATTCCCGGCAAAGCACCGATTAAAGTAGGTATACCCATTGCCGGATTACCCACAGTAGCTACTTTAATGTTATGCATTTTCTTTTTGGTGATGGCATCCATGCCGAAAAAAGTAAAGAAGAGATTGGCTTCAATACCTTTCATCCTGGCGCCGTTGGCCATGATTAGCCCCGGATAGATGCCCTCCAGGGAACCCTTGGATATAATAATAGAGACCTTTTTAATACCCTCTTCAGTTGACATCTTATATCCCTCCTCTTAATCAAACACAACTAACCGGTTTGCTTAAGCCGGCTATTTTCGTAGCTTTCATCAACGGTCCATCCGGAAACAATGCATAAAGATCTTTGGTAGGAATATTACCAACCTTATTCACTCGCCGTATGGTAGGTATTTTTTCTGTAGCCTCAAAATCTTTTTGCAAAAATTCAATGACCTGCCAGTGGCCTTCAGTTAATTCATTAATCCCCAGTTCTTTAGCTAGTGCTTGAGCAATCTCTTTGTTCCACTGCTTCCTGTCGGTCAGGTATCCTTCCTCGGTAACATCCACTTTATAACCGGCAATTACTTTTTCCATCGCTAATCCTCCTAAAGAATTATTATTTTACTCTTTCGAGTTTGTCCCAAACAAATTGAATTTTTAACCCCTTTTAACAATGAACCAATAACACTGAACCAAGTTTGCTAGGGGTTATTTGGCAAATAACTGTTCCAAATTTTTGCCGCTCTTTTTCATGTGTGCCGGAACGGTCGGAATAGGAATACCCCTTAACAACATATACCAATAAATGTATTTAAAGGCCATTTTGCCTAAATGATTGATTTTTGTTGCCTTCAACAAGGAGAAGGGCCCTACGCCAGGGAGCGGGAATGTTCCGGTAACAGGCTCGTATTCATAATTAAAATCAATGAGGTAGGCCTGGTTATACCCTGCTTCTATGAAGCAATTGGCATGCCCATCAAAATGAGCGGTTAGTGGTTTGTGCGCTATATAGCTTAGGATATTTTCCGTTAATATCTCCGCCTCGAAATGCGCTACTGAACCGGCTTTGGAAGCTGGGATATCACTTGCATCACCAATTACGAAAATATTCTCATAAGCTTTAGCTTGCAGGGTGTTTTTATCTGTAGGGACAAAATTCAAGTCATCCCCCAGACCAGACCGTTCGATAACTTTACTGCCCATATTAATCGGAACCGTAACCAGTAGATCATAATCTACCTCTTGGTCATCAAAAGAAACAAGTTTCTTCTTGGAACTATCAACATGACTAACATTAAACTTAGTTACCAGACCGATATTTCTGTCCGTAAACAGACCGCCTAAGACATCAGAACATATCTGCTTGGTGAAGGCACCTCCCAGCGGCGTAACATATTCCAATTCAATTTCCTGACGGTTTTTCTTCTTGGCGGAAAAGAACCAGTCGGCCAGAAAAACAAATTCAAGCGGAGCTACAGGGCATTTAATCGGCATCTCCGTGAGATGGACAACTACTTTCCCCCCCGAAAAATTGTTCAGTTTTTCTCTAAGGGCTACAGCTCCATCAGGTGTGTAAAAGTCAAAGATATCCTGACGCCAACCGTCTTTTAAACCTTCAGTTTCCTCAGGCACAATTTCACAACCGGTAGCAATAATCAAAATATCATAGTTTATTTTTTTCTGATTGCTCAACACTACATGATTTTTTTCCGCATCGATTAACTCTATGGAAGACTGGATGTATTCCACTCCTTTGGGAATAAAGTCAGTTTTCTTTTTAACCACATCCTGTTCTGAGTAAATCCCAAAAGGTATGAAGAGAAATCCTGGTTGATAGTAATGTTTGGCATACTGATCAATAATCGTTATTGACCATTCGGTTTTGTTCACTTTCCTGTTAAGATGATTGGCCATCATTGTTCCGGCTGTACCGGCTCCCAGAATCAATATTCTTTTCATTTAATTCCAACCCCTTTCCTTAATGATTTTTATCACGAGCTAACTTTCACTTTCACTTATCTTAAAAAGAAGGGCTAATTTTAAAACCATATTTTCACGGTACTGCTAATAATTCCAACCCCTTTCCTTATAATTTTTTATCACAACTAACTTTCACTTATCTTAAAAGAAGGCTGATTTTAAACCTATTTTTTCGGTACTGCTAAGCTCCAAATTTTGAATTGTTATTGGTATTTCTGTGTTTATCTATACTTAAAGACATTATCTAAAATCTTGTCTATTTCTTGTTTTAAATCTCTGCCTTCTGCTATCGCTCTATCTATACATTGTTCAGCCATATGTTTAGTAATCATTAGCTCCAGCTTTTTCATGGAACCTGTTACTGCCGCAACTTGAATCAAGACAACAGGGCAGTCTTTCCCTTCATTAACCATATTCTCTATTCCGTTGATATGGCCGCGGATATGGTGCAACTGGTTTAAAACTAATTTTTTTTCGCTTTCAAGCATCTGTAATCTCCTCTAGTCCCTCCCCATGGGGTGGGGTTAATTTAATTATAATATTTCTTGGCAAAAATGCAACCTATTTTTTATTTGTTCCTAGATTAACCTGACCTTCTATTCGACCGGCTTTTTTGGGTAGAGGTTGTCCCCGATAAAAAAGACACACAAAACTATGTCTTTTGAATATGCTCTTTATAGTCCTTACTTTTGGAACTCTGCCCCAACCCCTGGGGGATTTTTTGGATCCAGATCCCGAGGATAGCTTTTCAGTTAGCGCGATGTTTCTCATACACTATTAATAAAGTCTTTGTTTGAGAGGCAAGGTTCCTAAGGTAACTCTAAGTGATTATTCCAGTGTAAAATTAAAAAACCTCTCAATAGTGAGAGGTTAATTAAAGTAGTCTACACGCTGATTTCCGCTACCCACAAATGCTATGGCTCTGGCGTGGCAAGTTGTACTAGACTGGAGTGTTCGCCCCACTTCAGTCTATTTTTTATGTGCAATCACGCATAATTATACCCTTATGGTTTAGTCATGTTTCAAGGAATTCACTAAAACGAATTTTAGCCATTCGTTATATTATTATCCTGCTTTTGGACATTAACCGTCTCTTAACCCTCTTCCCCCGCCTTAAAGTTATATATCGGTTTAATAATTTTCACGATATCAGCTGTCGGTCCTATATTGTTTATGATGTCATCCATATTCTTATAGGCCATCGGACACTCATCCAAGGTTTCTTTATTGACAGATGTCGTATAGACATCCTTCATCTGTTTTTTAAATTCCGAAACGGTAAAACTTTGTTTTGCCTTGGTCCTGCTCATGAGCCTGCCTGCACCATGAGGGGCAGAGCAATTCCAGTCTTCATTGCCTTTGCCAACACAGATGAGACTGCCATCCCTCATATTGATGGGAATTAAGATACTCTCCCCTTTCTTTGCAGATACTGCGCCTTTCCGCAAGATCATCGTATCGGTATCAATATAATTATGAGTTGTAGTGAACTGCTCTACTACCTCTAATTTCATGCCTTTTACGATCTCAGCAATCATTGCTTTACGGTTCAGTTCTGCAAACTGCTGGACGATTTTCATATCATGAATATAGTCCTCAAACAGACTCCCGGTTACATAAGCAAGAGGAAACGGAATATCTGTCAGTACCTGATTTTTGAATTCCTTTAAAGCATTCTGAATTTCTTTATCACGTCCTTCAGACTTGTAGCGGGCGATGAGTGCCTCCATGTCTGGTTTGTCATTACGGTTTAACTGCTTAAACCCAGCTTCCTGATAATATTTTGCCACCTCTAGTCCTAAATGACGGCTGCCTGAGTGAACTACAACATACAGGCTGCCCTCCTCATCCTTGTTAACTTCAATAAAATGATTGCCGCCCCCTAAGGTCCCAATACTCTTTTCTGCTCTGTCCAGTTGTACTGCCTTGAGACAGCGGAGCTGTGTTAAGGCAATTTGCTCGTTATAGCGATGCGGTTTCTTCCGCACCTCAAAGCCTGACGGTATATTCTCATAAATCAACTTATCCAGCTTTTGAAGTTCCAGCCGTTTGTTGCTGATGGAGATAGTTTCCATACCGCAACCAATATCCACGCCCACTAAATTTGGAACCACTTTGTCTGTAATGGTCATGGTGGTTCCAATTGTACAACCGGCCCCGGCATGAACGTCCGGCATGATCCGGATTTTGCTCTCTTTTACAAACTCCTGATTGCAAAGGGTTTCAATCTGAGCAGCAGCACCCTCTTCTAGTGTATGGGTGTACACCTTCGCTATATTATATTTACCTTTAATTTCCAACATTTATTTCACCGTTCCATTTTTACATTTTGTTTATTCACTGTTCTTTGCCGAGAGCAAATTATTCAGCTGCTCAAGCAGGCTGCCTTTACCGGTAAGTGATATATTTCCGATCTTATCACAGATTTTTTCTAAGAACTCCAGTTCCTTTAACCGATAGAGAGTCTGGTTTTCCTCCATCAGCTTTGCGGTATTTAAGAGACTTCTGGTGGAAGCGACTTCCTCTCTGCGGGTTATGACATTGGCTTGAGCTTTCTTTTCTGCAACTAATACGGTATTAAGAATATCTTTGATATCCCCAGGCAGAATAATATCTTTTACCCCAACGAAGATGAATTCGACACCAAAACTGGAGCTTTTCTCTTTTAATTTTTTAAGGATATAGTTTCCTACTTCTTGTTTTTTTAAAAGAAGATCGTCAAGCTTTAAAGATCCTACATATTCTCTTAAAATGAGCTGCAAAAAGATGTAAAGCTGTTCCTCGAAGGACTTTATTTCAATAACCTTCAGTGGATCGATAATCTTATACTGGCAGACAAAATTTAGCCTTAAAGTAATTTTGTCTTCTGTCATAATTTCCTGGCCTGTCATATCCAACTGCTGCTGTCTTAAATCCACATTTTTCACAGCAACCTGAACAGGACTCTTCCAGAAGAAATACCTTCCAGGTTCCAAGGTCTTTTGAATAACATTGTTATAATAAAGAATTCCTTTTTCATAACTGGCAACATCAATGTAGCTCAAGAATCCGGCCAGCTTCGGATTATTATATACTGAAGGATCTATATCCGCTTGGACTTTAGGATTACGAATATCGATGAACACAAAATGATGCTTTTTTAAAATGTTCCAGAAAGCATACTTTAAAAGACCATCCTCAATAAGTTCATTTTCTATTGTGTTTACTGAACATGGAACATTTTTTGACTGTAAGAACAAAAGAATCAGAAAATACGTGATAAGATCTGTCTGGGTAAAGCTTTTTGTCATATAAGTATTGACGAGAAAATTGTCTGTATGCTTTAAAGAATCGTAAGTAAGGCTTAGGAGTTTAAATCGTCCGTCTTTGTCCACCTTAATATATTTCTCTTCAACAAACTGTTGAATACGCCGTATTTCATAACTTACTTTCCTTGAGCTGACATCCCTTTTGTTTTCGAGATCATTAATCGAAAAACACCCGTATAAAATGGTCCCTAGTCACAATTTGACATTATTGAGGGCAATAAAAACTCTATTCCTGAATTCTACCATTCGTGATTTCGTTAGCTTGCTTTAATATCTCTAAATATCTTAAAAGTTCTTCCTCAAGGTATTGAGAAATAAGAGAGATCATTTCTGATGGATTCTTACCACTTGTATGGTAATGCGAGAAACAATCATAGTAGTGCTTACGATGTCCGAATTTAATGCTGATTGGAGGATATCCCATTTTCATCAGTTCAAGGTTTAGTAATAAACGGCCTGTTCTGCCATTACCGTCTACAAATGGATGTATGGATTCAAATTCTAAATGAAAAATAGCAGCACGTTCAACAACATGTAGATTGGACATCTCTTCATATTGTAAAATAAGCTGTTCCATCTGCTTTGGTATCAGATATGGCTCAGGGGGAACATGAACGGCTCCCATTATAGTTACAGGGACACGGCGGTATCTTCCTCTGTCTTGACGTCTATCCATTAATACTAAACTATGAATATCTTTGATCACCTTTTCTGACATAGGAACCTTATCTTTTACTAATTCTTCAACATAAATAACTGCTTCTTTATGTCCCACGGCTTCCAAATGATCTTTTAAGGGCTTTTGATCAATTGTAATATTTTCTTTGATGACTAAGGCAGTTTCCTGTAAGGTAAGGGTATTACCCTCAATAGCATTTGAGTTATAAGTAAAGTTAATTAAAAATTCCTCTTTTAACCGTAATAGCTCACCTTCAGTAAGCGGTCTATATGAATTTAACTTGGATAATAATTCTTCGATTTTATTAAAATTAGAGATATTATTTCCCTCCCACACCACTACTTCTTACCATATTATAACATATCAAATTAGTTTTTTCCTAAGATTTCTAATCCACAAATCTCAGCCGATTGACGGTTAGAAGAGCGGCTTGAATCACTCTTTGTGAATAGATCCAACTCCTCTCCACCTAGATCATATAGAACATTAGTTCTTTTCGGAAGCAAAAAAACACCTCCCAATGGGAGGTTATTTTTACCTTTCTAACCATTTAACTTCACCAGTTTCTAAATGATATTTCCCGCCGTATAATTTTAAGTTCTCACCAAGAGCGTGTTTAATAATGGGACTTTGGCTGATATCCCTTATCGCGTTTTGGACATTTAGTTCCGTACATTTTTCGATGATGGCCTCTTTGGTTAGAGTAGTATCTTTAACTTGATTAATCGCTGGCTTTATTTTTTCTACTATTGCCCCAATAGTTCCAGGAAATTTCCCGCCCTCTAGTGCGGCTGTGACAGCTCCACATTTCTCATGACCAAGGACCAGGACAAGTGGAACCTTAAGATGTTCTGTGTCCATAGCCCATAACGTGGTAAATGATACCAGGAATGATTTGTTGTTTCAGCGCAGTGTCCCTTCCGAGGTTGAGCTTCAAACTTTCCCACGGATGATCATATGACCTTTGGCTCGCGAATTGGAAAATTGACCACTGCAGCCGCAGAGGCCAGCAGGATATCAGCATACCACATCCACAGGTAATTTCCGTCGTGAGCCATTACAAGCCCCCCGAGCCATGCACCCAAAAAGCCGCCAATTTGGTGTGTCAGCAGCGTTAACCCAAATAGGGTAGCCAAGTACTGGGTACCGAAAAGCTTCCCTACTAGACCAGCGGTTGGCGGTACCGTCGCAAGCCAAGTGAACCCCAGAGCCGCGGCAAACATATAAAACGTAAAGGGTGTTTTGGGAGCAAGGAGATACAGTCCGATCATGACAGCACGACTGCCATACATGACGGCAAG
>JAJZSC010000093.1 GCA_021849995.1 Bacillota bacterium
ATCCTGTCGGAGTAGCAATAATCAAACCATCTGCAGGATAACTGACAGACGGTTCTCCAGATAGATTAGCCTGCAGTGTTACCAGGCTGTCTTGCCCTTCGCGCAGAAATACTACATCATTTAGAACTGAAATCTTGTTAAACTCGGATTCACCTGTTTTTTTCACAGAGGCTTCAAGCATCAAGCGTTCTTGAATCTTGTACTCATTTCTGATTACTTTATCAAGAGCTGTATATATATCATCTCGTTCGATCTCACATAAAAACCCGAGGCGTCCAAAATTCACTCCAAGCACAGGTATGCTGTATGGTGCGGCCTCCCTGGCTGCCTCAAGTAAAGTTCCATCTCCCCCAAGAGCAATCAGGAAATCAACTTTTTCTTTGGTAATACTGTCCCAGTCTGTAAATACTCTCCAATCACGTAAACTAAACCAGTGGGTAAGTTGGGTAGCCATGGCTTGGGTCTCAGGTTTAGACCTATTAACCCACAAACCTACTTGATTCATCTCTCTCACTCCGTTCCCTGTTGGGCCATCTCTACCACACCCTCAAGAATCGAATCCCAATCAATCCTATGTAGAGGATTACGTGACAGCCACGCCAGGTACTCAATATTTCCTTCCGGTCCCCGGATAGGGGAGTAGTTTAACCCCTTAACAAAAAAGCTGAATTTTTCGGCTTCCTCCAGAACGGAAGATATTACAGCTCTGTGAACAGCAGGGTCTTTAACGACCCCTTTTTTGCCTACATGCTCCCGGCCAGCTTCAAATTGGGGTTTAATCAGGATAATAACCTGACCATCAGATTTTAAAATTGCCTGCATAGCCGCATAAATCTTAGTGATAGAGATAAAGGAAACATCCGATACTATCCAATCTACTTTTTCAGGTAAAGAAGTCTCATCAAGATAACGAGCATTTACTCTTTCCATCGATATAACTCTAGGATCAGACCTTAAACGCCAATCTAACTGGCCATAGCCGACATCGATAGCGTACACTTTTGCCGCCCCATTTTGCAGAGCGCAATCCGTAAACCCCCCGGTAGATGCGCCAATATCTGCCACAGTTTGACCATCAAAGGTTAAACCGAATACTTTGACTGCCCGGGCAAGTTTGAGTCCTCCACGCGAAACGTAGGGTAATTGCTCGCCCTTTACCATAAGCTCTGCGCCTTCGGTCAACTCCATGCCAGGTTTATCCAATCGTTGTCCGCTGGAATATATCATCCCTGCCATAATCATTGCTTTAGCTTTCTCCCGACTTGTCGCCAATCCCTTTTTTACAAGCAATAAATCCAGACGTTCTTTACCTTTAGACATTTGAAACCGCCATTTCAGTTTTTATTAGTCTTCCCTTCTGAGAGGGCAAGTTAGAGTGCAAAGTTGGCTATGATCTCACCGAATAGGAGTATTAAGTATTTTCTTCTAATTTTGTCATTAGAGGTATGGAGAGTTATTTAGCGCAGCTTGCTGAGAGCTTTAACCGATCTATTGCAGAAAGTATACCCTTGACTGATAAACCATTAGCCTGATGCAGTAGTGAAATTGCTCCCTGCTCGACAAAGCCTTCATACCCGATCCTCTCAACCTTGACATCTGTAAGACCGTAGTCAGACAGAATCTCTAAAACAGCACTTCCGATCCCGCCGCTAAGAACATGATCCTCTACAGTTATAATTCGCCTAGTTTTCCTGGCAAAATGCAAAATAATATCCTTGTCTAACGGATTAATAAAGCGCAGATTAACTACAGCAGCATCTACACCCCGATGTCGGAGTTCTTGGGCTGCTGATAGGCAGGTGTAAGTGATCGGCCCCAGTCCAAAAATAGCAACATCGCTGCCATCCTTAATAACTTCAGCCCTGCCTATTGGAAGTTCTTTTAAACCTTCCTCTATATCGACCCCTTGACCTACCGACCGTGGATAGCGCATTGCTACAGGACCATCGAGTTTAAGAGCCGTATACAGCATGTGCCGAAGCTCATTTTCATCTTTCGGTGCCATAAATATAAGATTTGGCATTACTCGCAAAAAAGAAATGTCAAACACCCCGTGGTGTGTAGGTCCGTCATCTCCTACTACCCCGGCGCGGTCAATAGCTAAAACAACATTTGCCCCCGGCAGACAGACATCGTGAATTACCTGATCATAGGCCCGCTGGTAGAAGGTTGAATAAATAGATACGACTGGTTTTAGTCCACCAAAGGACATGGCCGAGGCAAAAGTGATAGCGTGTTGCTCGGCTATTCCAACATCAAAAAAACGCTCTGGAAACTGTTCAGAAAAGATATTTAACCCAGTTCCTGTAGGCATTGCTGCGGTTACTCCTACAATGCGCTTATCCTCTTTAGCCAGTTTGCATAGGGTCTCCCCGAACACTTTTGTATAAGTTGGAGGGGCAGATTTTTTTATTACTTCTCCGGTCTCTTTGACAAATGGTCCGACCCCATGGAAGACATCAGGATTTTTTTCGGCTGGAGGGTATCCTTTACCTTTTCTCGTAATAACATGGACCAGCACAGGACCGTTTTTTTGTTTCGCCTGTTCCAAGATCTGTTCTAACAGTGCCTGATCATGGCCATCTATCGGGCCTAGATAAGTGAATCCTAATTCCTCAAACCATAAACCCGGGACCAATAAATACTTAAGACTATCCTTTGCTTTTTCAGCTGCTTTGGCTACTGTGTTTCCTATACCGGGAATCTTTTTGAGAGAATTCTTTATTTCTTGTTTGCTTTTGTCATAACGGGGATCAGTCCTTAGCCGGTTCAAATATGTAGAAATTGCTCCGACATTTGGTGAGATTGCCATCTCATTGTCATTCAGTACAACAATCAAGTTGGTCCGACTGTGACCTACATGGTTTAAAGCTTCATAGGCCATACCGCCGGTCATAGCACCGTCTCCAATAATAGCTAAAACATGATACTTCTCTTTCAACAAATCTCTAGCTTTAGCAAAGCCTACTGCGGCTGAAATTGAAGTACTCGAATGTCCTGTATCAAAAGCATCGTGCGGACTTTCCGAACGTTTAGGGAAGCCGGATAAACCATTTAAGAGCCTTAAACTCTTAAACTCCTTAGCTCGACCGGTGACCAGCTTATGAATATAGGTCTGATGCCCGACATCCCAGATCATTTTATCCCGGGGACTCTCAAAAGTGCGGTGCAGTGCCAAAGTTAGTTCTACAACCCCTAGATTTGGTGCTAAATGCCCACCATTTTTAGAGACTACCTCTATCATTTCAGAACGAATTTCCGAAGCCAGTTGTTTGACCTGATCAAAATTTAAGCCCTTAAGATCCTTTGGCCCGTTAATTCTTTCCAGCATCCCCACTTTTCTTTCCCCCTTTCTTTTTTTTCTTTGAGGTATCCACTCCAGTCAAGTTTTCGAACGTAGCCACTATCTTTCCTACTACAAAGATAATCTCATCTGCTTCACTTATCGCCAGCGACTTGCCAAAGGCCTTGCCGGTTACAGTAATAGATGCTACCAAGGCCAACATAATAGTATTTAAGATAATGACTTTATCATCTAGAACAGGATAAAGACGCAATAGATCCATAATAATTGTTGCCGCCATAGCTCCACTTAATGTGCCTGCAACATCTCCAACAATATCATTTGAGAAATTTGCAACTGTATCAGCGTTGCGCACAAGACGCACTGCCTGTTTTGCCCCAAAGACTTTGTTTGCCGCTCTGGCATGATGAGGAGTTTCTGTAGCGGCAGCGGCTGCAGTTCCGATTATATCAAATAATATCCCTACCCCTATCACTACTAACAAAAGTACCCAAGCCACTATCATGGTCGTGCGTTTCACCAATAACTCGGAGCCACTGCCTACAAGGGCGGCAGATATAAACGTCCCGATAAAAATAACTAAGAGATGCTTTAGACTCTTCCTCTTCCTCGACAAAAGCTTTTGAACCTCCTCTAGGTCCTTTATATAAGTAGTCCAACTATAATACCGACTATCGCCCCCCCGAACACTTCCAAAGGGGTATGTCCAATTAACTCTTTGAGACGTTCTTGAGACAAGTCGGACATCTGGTGATACAAACGCTCAACCAGACGGTTTAAAACCTCTGCTTGTTTTCCTGCTGCTCTTCTAACTCCTGCTGCATCGTACATTACTATCATTGCAAACACGGCAGCTACAGCAAAGATGGGAGAATCCCAGCCATAATGTTTACCAATCCCTAGCGCAAGGGCACTAACTGTGGCGGAATGGGAGCTTGGAAAACTTCCGGAACTTAAAAGAAGATCAACATCAAACTTTCTATGCAGTAGAAAATTGACAATAACTTTCAAGACCTGTGCTACTGCCCAGGCAGTTACCGCCGAAAACAAAATTTCGTTGTAAAAGATTCCAGGAATAATAGTCATCTGTACACCTCAGTGCTGACGTAGTGCTATATAATCCGCAAGACAGGACAAAAATTCTGCTCTCATACCAAATATCTTTACAGCTTCTTTGGCTTCGGCGATCTGTCGGTTAAGATGGGTTTTCGCGCCTTCTAACCCCAGTAAGGAAGGATAAGTTGATTTTTCCTGACGAAGGTCACTTTGCGCAGGCTTACCTAAAGTCGCACTGTCTCCCTCAATATCAAGAATATCATCCTTTATTTGGAAGGCTAAACCAATAGCTTTAGCATATCTGGTAAGCTGTTCTATTTCTTGCTCGGTTCCCTTCCCAAGTATTGCGCCCATTCTAGCTGAAACTATTAACATGGCTCCTGTTTTAGCTTGGTGAATCTGTTCGATTTCTGAGAGATCTAACTTCTTCCCCTCTCCCTCTAGGTCTAAAACCTGCCCTCCAACCATTCCTGTTGGACCGGCAGCTAAGGCAACCTCCCTGATTACTCTTAGCCTAAGTTCAGGAGGAAGCTTGCTTTCCCCGGCTAACAGCTCGAAAGCATAGGTTAAGAGGGCATCTCCTGCCAAAATAGCCTTGCCCTCACCGAATACCTTGTGATTAGATAATTTTCCCCGGCGATAGTCATCATTATCCATTGCCGGTAAATCATCATGAATTAGGGAATAAGTATGAATAAGTTCTAAGGCAGAAGCAAATCTAACAATTTCCCCAGAATTACCGCCAACTACTTCACAACACGCCAAGGCAAGGACAGGCCGGATTCTCTTTCCGCCGCCAACGAGGGAATACCTCATACTTTGACTAAGAACATCCTCACCCCATGGTAATTCTTCCAAGAATTTTTCGACCATATCCGAGTAAATGGTAAATTGAATCTTAAACATTTCAGTCATCCTTCCAGGCTTACACTCAGGGGCGCAGTTTTCAGTTCTCCTTCCGTACCCTCAAGCAAAACCTCGATCTGCTTCTCTGCTGTATCAAGTAAAAAATTGCAATATCTGACTAGCTCTACTCCCCTGCGAAATCCAGCCAATGCTTCGTCGAGCGGAACATCTTTCTGCTCTAAGTCCTTTACAATCTGTTCCAGTTCGCTTATCCCGTGTTCAAAGGACAATTCCTTAAGAGAGTCAAACTCTCTAGCATCTTGTTTCGAAATTAATCCTTCTTGTTTCGAAATTAATCCCTCAGACATTTAGCCTCTCCTTTGTTATTACCTTACAATTTACTGTTCCTTGTGCTAAACGCACCTTTATTTTTTCATCTATTTCTACTTCCTCAGACGAATGAAGTATTTTACTATCTTGTCCATAGGCAATCGAGTAGCCCCTTCCTAAAATAGCTAAAGGGCTCAACAGGTCAAGTTTTGCAGCCAATAACCTTAGTATACCATTTTTATCCGAAACAAATCTAGTTATGCCCTGTTCCAACTCCTCTGTGATTCCATCCAAGCGTTGACGATTTAAATTTATCCTCCAATACGGATCAGTTAGAGATCCTTTACTGCCTAAATTCCGAACATCTCGTCTCTTTCGGTCTATCTGCGTTCTGATAGCGGATTGAAGGCGATCCGACAATCCGACTAGATCCTCTTGCAGTTCTCTTAAAACCGGGACAGCCAATTCGGCCGCGGCTGATGGAGTTGGGGCACGTAAATCTGCAACTAGATCTGCAACTGTAAAATCCGTCTCATGTCCTACTGCAGAAATCAATGGTATTGCAGATGAAGCTATAGCTCTGGCCACTTCTTCAGTGTTGAAAGCCCATAGCTCTTCAAGTGAACCTCCACCCCGTCCTACGATAATCAAATCGACGCATGCCTGGTTATTTAACCTCATAATAGCCTTGGCTACTTCTCTCGGGGCAGAGTCACCCTGAACTGCGGCTGGAGCAAGTAATATAGAAACCTTAGGATTTCGTCTGCGGATTATATTCAGCATGTCCTGTAACGCTGCCCCTGTGGGACTTGTCACAATTCCCACTCTCCGTGGAAACCGGGGAATCTGTTTCTTGCGCATTGGATCGAATAATCCCTCTCTTGCCAGTCGTTCTTTTAATTGCTCCAAAGCAAGATAGAGCGCCCCAACTCCAATAGGCTGCATATCTTCGGCATAAAACTGAACGTTCCCGTCACGTTCATATAGACGGAGACTTCCTCGAATGAGAACTTTCATCCCATCGGCAGGGGAAAACTCCACCCGTTCCGCCCTGCTTCGAAACATTACTGCTTTGATACTTGCAGACTCATCTTTCAATGTAAAATACCAATGTCCTGAAGGACGATGATTCTTATAATTTGATAGTTCACCACTTACCCAGCAATTCTGAATATCCCTGTTTTCTGCCAGTGTTCGCCCTATTTCACCAGTTAGCTCTGCAACCGTCCATATTCTCGGCACAAGTTTCACCTCATATTCATCATACACAATTAGTAACTACTCTTTCAACATCTAAACTGGGAAAACCTCAGAGCATATAACCCTTCCAGGCGTACAAAAAGCTTCCAGGGTAAACCTTAGAAGCTTTTAAACAACTTAATTGATACAATATTAATCTGATATTACAAACAAGGATTGAAGCCAATTTTGCCGCCCGTGCAGCACTCTGGCAATCACGATACGATCCTCTAAGATCCGGTAAAAGATAATGTAGGGGTTTACCACAATGCGCCGGTATCCCCGAACTGCTCCGGGTATATCTTCTTCCGGTATAATCGGCCCAATCTCCGGAAAGTCAGCCAGTTTCTTTATATCCTCATAGATGCGAAGGCGCTGTTTTTCGGCTGCAACCTTTCTGTCCTGTGAGATATACGAAAACATGCTGTCAATGTCGTAGTAGGCAGCTTCGGACAGTACAATCTTCTTACGCATCTTCTATCCTCTTCTGAATAGACGCAAATGTTTCTTCAAAATCTCGCATTGGCTTGCCTTCGACAATTTCACGATCAACTTCAGATAATATCTGCCCCAATCGCTGGCGAGCGATCATTTTTTGGTATGCCTCATAGCTCATAACAACCAAGTCGGCTTCGCCATTCTTGGTCACAACGATGGGGGCCTGTGTTTCGTGGCATAGCTTGGAAAATGCATTATAATCATGCCGGATAGAGGTAGAAGGCTTAATATTGGCAATCATATTTTCAGGTTGGCTCATTGTCATCCACCTCTTTTAGCCATTATTTTGTCAATATTATATCGCATCTATTTGTCGTAGTTAAGTAAGACAATTCCCTCGTCTTTTCCCTGTTTCCATTTTAACTAAATTTGACGGTTTTAGTTGTATAGTTTTATGGGTATATATATTATTATATTCTAAATCTAAAATGAAATCACATTTAATAACTTCTAAAACAACCTCTTCTTCAGCAAGACAAAGGCACTTACAGCAGTTATTACGCTTGCGATTCCCAAAACAAAGAGAAAACCAAAAGGATTCCCATCGCTAAACGGAACTCTCACATTCATGCCCCAAAAACTAGCAATCATGGTCGGTATAGCAAGAATAATCGTCATGGAGGCAAGAAATTTCATGACCATATTTAAGTTATTAGAAATAATTGAGGCAAAGGCGTCTGTCATACTTCCCATAATATGGCTATACATTTCAACCATCTGGATAGCCTGATTGTTCTCAATTATTACATCTTCCAGCAGGTCTTCATCCTCTTCGTACATCTTGATAAGGTGCTGGCTTTGGCTGTTCAATCTAAGTCTAAGCAACCTATCCATAACAACACCATTTGAACGCAAAGATGCAGTAAAATAGGTTAAACCCTTTTGTAAATCCATTAACTGAAATATCTCTTTGTTTTTCATAGATCTTCTTAAATCAACTTCAATCTGGTCTGTTTGGCGGTTGATTTGGCGAAGGTATTTGAGATAGTACGTAGCCGATTTATAAAGTATCTGGAACAAAAAGCGAGTCCTCTTGGCAGTATTAAAAGTTCTTGCTGATTCACTGTTAAACTCATATACTACAGGATTATTTTCCAAACATACCGTAATAATAAAGTCAGGAGAGATAATAATTCCTAGCGGAAGTGTATCGTAGTTTGTTTCACTCAACATTACCGGTATATTAGTCAATACTAACATGAAATTCTCATCCAGCTCAATCCGCGAACGCTCTTCTTCGTCAAGAGCCGCTTTCAAAAAGTCCAATGGAGCTTTAGTAGCAGCTGCTACCATGTTTAATTCTTCTATAGTGGGATTTACTAGGTTAAACCAGGTATTTTTAACGAGCTTGTCCAAGGTAAGCTCGTTAAAGGCCTCACTATCACACTTGTAAATCTTGAACATAGACTCCCTCCCTTTTTAAGGTACGCCTATTCTCAAGCCTTTACAGAATAAAACAAAGGCAGAAAACAGGACATGTCCCCAAATTCGAATGAAAATCGCAAATTGGTTAAACTAGGGTCTCCAGCGTCCAGTTTTCTCACCTTCCCATGCTCAATCTTTGGATTACACAAAAACTATACTCCTAATATAACTAATAGTCAATAAGACATTAGTGAACTGCTAACGACGTTAACATGGAGAGCTTTAGTATTCTTAATCATGATGTTAAAAGTGTCGAAAATAAATCTTCAGCGGTTAACTCTTGGATAAAAATAATTCCCCTTAAAGTCTTCCTTCTTGCACAGAAGTAAGTAAACCTTAAGGGGAATCGTTCTT
>JAJZSC010000094.1 GCA_021849995.1 Bacillota bacterium
TTCACAAAGCAAAAAACCTTCGAATACTGAGCCTATAAGAGCTCATGCTGCCATAAAGACACCAACATTATTTAGCCGTAAAGGTTTAAATACATTTCTACAAAGCAGTAGCCCTTTAAGATTTATACAGTATCGAAGAAACCTGCGATTGCAGAATGTTAGCCAGGTTTTCAATATAATATGTACCCCGCGGTTTCGATGACAGGCACATCGCCATTTGCATTGCATGGCTGTCCACACTGTCAATTCCTGCTCTGCTGGCTTATCCTTTTCTTTATGGCTATCAGCCTCGGAGGGCTTTCTGCTCTGTTATTCGCAGGTTCTGCATTCTCATTTTCGAGGAAGGCATTTACTTTTGCATTTTTCAAACTGCAAATGAACAGCGTATTGATTATTTACCCCGAAGATATTAGGATATTGTTGCTGTACCGACTTGGATTATTATGTAGTTTGTACCGCTGGACGTTGATGTGTATGCGACCCATATCTTACCGCTTGATGCGCCTATTGGCACCGGAAGGGTTAATGTCTGGACCGACCCAGGGGACATGGTGGACGGAGATGCTGCAACCCAGCCGCTAGTCGTCGAAGGAGTGAAGGGAGTAAGAGAAACCGCATTCCCAAACGTTACAGAAGGCATCACGCCAGAGGGAGGGTAGGCTCAGATACGCATCCAGGTCAATACTAATGTTTGTCCTGCGGCTCCATTATTGGAAATTCCAGCAACTAATCCTGTCGGCGTCCCGCTTGCTAATGATGATGCTTTTTTCACTCTTCTGCAATGCCATGGAAATCTAACAAATTGTACCAGCATAATCCCAATGCTCATAAAAACATATTTTTTATCGCAGCATCTAGCTTATTAAGAGATTCCACTTTGCCGTATTTTCCGTGGATATATAATTCTACAAACTCATACGTTGGTCTGATAAGCTCTTCGTTGGAAATATTAAGCTTAAGATCAGTAGCGAGTTTTCTGTTATTCTGCCTATATATCTCACTACGCAAAGTATCTCTTATTTTCAATGGGGACAATTCAAGCTGTGTGAATCCGCTCCAAAATGCATAAAAATATGGAACCAGTTCTAACCATTTGAATGTTCCTTTATCTGCAGCAAAAAGATCTTTTATCATGCTTCTGACTTTTGTACCGTGTGGTGTATCAGAAGGCAGTATGTTTGAACCTATCAGCAAAACTAAGGTCCTTGTTCTATCTATGATTGTATAATCACCCATAAACGATTGTAGATATGGGCCAAGCAAATCAAAGTGGCGCTTATTTTTGTTTATGCATATGCACAATCTTTCCAATCCGAAACCTATATCACTTACTACCATGCTATCTCTTGTCTTCTGTGGAAATTCATAATGAAAACCGGCATCGCCTAACTCCATTCCTTTATAATAAAAGAAAATCTGTACTGTAGGCGATTTTCTATCATTCCATTTCACAATTTTTTCCCTTACTTTTAATCTTATTTCCTGTAGCCCAAACAATTCATCAATTAGCTTAATCCACAAAAATAAATCTTTTAAATATTCGTCTAAAGTGGGATTGATGTGTTCACTGCATACATTTATGAAAGAGGTATAGAAACCTGGCAAAGATCCAACCTTAGAAATGGATAGTAGTCGAACAGAGGGCTGAGCTATGAAAATTTTCTTTAATTTTTTATTTTCTAGACTCATCTCATGAAACAAAAAATCGTCCAGTATCTGAACTCCGGCCATTGTGAATAAACTATCTTCCAAGTTCTTAACTTTAAGATCCTTATTTTTCGAATGTAGCATGTGTAAAGGTTTTTCTATCGAGTAGCCGGATTTATTAAAAAATAACTCTATCTTCTTATTCAGTTCCTCTATAGATATAAAATGGTTTGGTTCTCCATCGAATTCTATTGTCGGTTCGCCGCATTTTTCACTGGCACATACCTTATATTTTTTAGTACCGTAGAACAAGCAACTGCAAACTTCACATTTTTGTGGGATCCACCCACCTTTTACAAGCTCGACATTTAGAGATTCTAACAGTTTGTCTCTTAAGTCAACTCCTCCGCTACTTTGCAATCTATCTACCTATCAATAGGACATTATTTTCTTGGTTTTATTTCGTCTATACCAATCATGTCGGCAAGGACTTTAGGTATGTGTATGATTCCGTCTTCTCCAAGGTTATTTTCCAGCATGCAGGCAAGAGTTCTCTCAACTGGAACCATAGTTCCATATAGGGTATGAACAAGAGCTGGAGTTTGTTGTCCTTTAGGCAGGTATTTTACATTCATCCTTGAAGCCTGCCATGATCCAACAGTTGCATGACTTCCAAGTTCACCAAACCTGTTTTGACCAGGGAACCAGCCTTCAACATCAACATGTAATATTGCTTTCTTGTCCATGTCCCAGGTTGGCAGATAAATTGCACGCACCGGTATATTCAGGCTAAGAAGCAATGCTGCTTGATTATTAATTACGCGATTAAGTTCATCTTCAATCTGGTTTGGTGCAGCTATTATATACTGCTCAACCTTGTTGAAATGATGGTTTCTGTATATTCCTTTTGTATCTTTACCATGTGCGCCAGCCTCCTTTCTGAATGCGGTGCTAAAGCCACAATATCTCAATGGGAGTTCGGCTTCTGGTATAACCTTTCCTGAATTAAATGCAGCTATCGGATGCTCTGCCGTTGGTATAAGATATAGATCTTCTCCTTCTACTTTGTAAAGCATTTCTTCAAAAGCGTCCAAGGTTGTTGCCTTCGCTTCTACTTCTCTTTTAACAAGATACGGTGGCGTTATAGGGTTGAAGCCGCTCTGCTGAAGGATCTTCATCGAATGCAATGATAAAGCAAGATCAAGCAGTGAAAGCTCATTCAACTTATAGTAGAACCTAGCACCTGAGAACTCAGCTCCTCTTTCTTCATTTACAAGGCCGTATTCTTTTATGATATCGTACTGTGTTTTTGCAGTTCTCACCTGCGTGAATTCGACACCAGGATATTGTTCCTCAAAATCAGCGACTCTTGATGCCTCGACTCTCGGCCTTCCAACTACAATAATTGGCTTCACAACATCTAGAGGTTGGAGCGGATCAATTATGTTAGGCAGAGCCAGAAGCAGCAATTCTCTCTTCTCATCAAGCTCCTTCGTGCATTTTTCCAGATCAATCATGCTCTTATCCAATGCCCTGGCCTGTTCAAGCAACTCCGAATCTCCACGTTTGGCATTTATTGCTATAGACAGCTTGTTTTTCTGAGATCTCGATTCGTTTAGTTTTACTATAGATTCTCTCCACTCTTTATCAGTCTTAACAAAATCTCTTAGTAAAGATTCATCAATCTTCCTTTTCCTGAAAGAATCTTCTAATGGAGACATGTCCTTTCTAAGGGCATGCATGTCCATGCTACTGCCAATCGGCAGTACGGATACAGTTACCTTTGGAATTATACTGGCTTTTTGATCCTCCACAGTATCACTTTTATCTGATTTCCTAGTTACGGCTTGCATATATTCACTTTTATATTAAAGTTGCAGATAATTTAAGTTTTTTTAGATATTTATATATTACCACATGGTTGGCTTTGGGACAATATTCCGCTACTTCTTTAGTATGACAACGTAGGCGCGTTTGCCGATATACCTTTTTGGCGCATCGACTTTCGCAGAATTTCCAAATTTTGTTATAATCTTTTCATAAAACGTTTCTACTTGATCGTCCAATCTGATTGTTCTCTTACCCATTGCCAATCTGCGCGTACTCTTAGTCATAGAATCACTTTATTATCATAATACTTCTTTTTATTTGATAGTGTATATATCCATGGATATCCTTATATACCTTCCGATTATATATACTATCGGTGTTATCATGACCATAAATATCGGAGAGGGGATGAGGAGACTCTGGAGCAGAGACCTTCAGAATATAGTATCTGCAGTCAGAAGTGGTACGTTCGAGTACAAAGAAAAAGAAGGAAAACTGATAGATTGGAGCAAATATGATGCGGCGCAAGTCAATGAAATTACTGACATACTGCAGATGATAAACGATGCTGTCGATGCTGCATATGGAAGGGTAATATCGAGAGAACCTAAGAAAAAGAGGCCGCCAGGAAAGCCGCTGATACCTGCAGATGATATCGCAAAGATAATGCTGCTCCAGTGTTACTTTGGTTTTTCGAACAGGGTTTCTGCCGGTTTTCTGAAAATATTCACAGCGATCAAATTTTCCAAAAGCTTCAGTTACAAGACGGTGGAAAGGGGATATGATCCGGACCGCACCAAACCCATTTTTGATGAGGTATTCCGACTTACAAATGAGTGGAGTAATTTCAATGGGGATATGACAGGTTTCGACGGAACTGGTGACCCAAACACCATTAAAATCAACTATGAGAACAAACGTTCTGAACAGAGGGCAAAAATAAAACGGACAAATGGTGCATGGCCAAGCAAGAAGCACGACTTCCAGTATTCAGTAATAGGCGCAGGAATGTACACAAAAATAATCTCAGGTTTTTCATCTACTGATAATCATCATATTGGTGAACTATCCCAATTTCCAAACTCGATGCGTCAAACGCATTTGAATATCCCAAACCTTGCGATAGTCGTAGGCGATACGTTGTACGCATGCAGGTCTGTTTGCAAACAGGTCAGCAATTATGGCGCTGCATTGTATTCGCTACCGAAATCCAATTGTACTTTAAAGAGTTATGGCGTGAGGGATTGGAAAAGAATGGTATACGGGTTGATATTGGATCCTCAGGGATTTCTGGAAATATTTCACAATCGTTCGATATCGGAAACCGTAAACTCCATGATGAAAAGAAGAGAGCCAATTCCAATAAGGAAGAGAATCCCATGGCGAAAAGACGTGGAAGAGTTTCTGAAAGTCAACATCCACAATCTGCGTCAGTCCTGTTATCTGTCATATCTTGCACCCACCACGACTAGGATACCGCTTCATGGTGGGTAATATTGTCCCAAAGCCCACATGGTTTTTATATGTATTCTGCACATAGAACAAAAGTTTTAAGGTATGTAATATGCAGGCTGTGCATATTATACATCTTTATACATCTTTGATGTGTTACCATGGATATCTCTATAAGCACCATAAATACTATGAATGAAGCTCAGACAAGAGAAGTGGTTGAAAGAAAAGGAAAAGGCCACCCGGATACATTAGCCGATGGGTTAGGAGAAGAACTTTCACGTGTTTATTCTAAATATACACTTAAGAAATTTGGTTATATACTACACCATGATTTCGACAAGGTAGGTATATTAGGTGGGAGATCACAAGTAAAGTTTGGGGAAGGAACGTTAGCAAAACCAATAACTTTACTGATAAATTGTAGAGCGTCGTATTCTTTTGGAAATGAGGAGATTCCATTAGAGGATTTATTGAAAGATGCTGCAAGAAAATTTATTTTTACAAGATACCCTATGCTAAAAAAAGATGACGTAACAATAATCTATAACGTAAATCCAAGTAGCAGCCCTGGAAATGTAAATAGTTCTTCTAAAGGAGGTGCTAGAAAATATTGGTTTAACCCGAGAGGTCCAGAAGACCTTCCAGAAGTTTCAAAGCTTAACTCTAATGATAGTGTAATAGCGTGTGGGTACGCACCCTTGAGCATAGCTGAAAGAATATGTTTGGAAGTTGAACAGTATCTTAACTCAGATTCCTACAAGCAAAAGAACAAATGGTGTGGTACAGATATAAAACTTCAAGTAACCAAAGAAAAAAATAAAGCGGGCGTCACAATATGCGTACCGCAGCTTGCAGAGTACATAGAGGACATTGACCAATATGTTAACAATGTGGCTAAGGTGAAGCAGGACATAAGAGATTACGTTAGCAAAAATATTTCTCAAGAGCTTGACTTCGAAGTTAATGTGAATACAAGAGACAATATTCAAGTACCAGAACTTTACCTTACTGCAATTGGCTCGTCTATAGAGAGCGGAGATATCGGATTGGTAGGTAGAGGAAACAGGGTAAACGGACTTATAACACCAAATAGACCTATGAGTATAGAAGCACCGTACGGTAAAAATCCAGTGTACCATGTAGGAAAGCTTTATTCTGTAGCATCGCACATGGTCGCAAGAAAAATATATGAGGCAACTGGTGGATATTGTGAGGTTTTCATGCTCAGTCAATCCGGAAGAGCAGTAAAAGATCCTTGGAAAGTTATGATTAAGAGCGGCGTTGATGGCAAGGATGCAGTAATAAAAAGGATTATTAACCAGGAGATAGAGGAAATCAATGATATAACAATGCAAATAATAGAAGGCAAAATAGACATCGTTGTATAATTGACAAATCGTAATTAGTCAAGAATTGGCGCTACAAAATTAGAGATTTTTGTAAAAACCTTGTCAAGTTTGCCAGTAAAAGAATGATCAGATTTCTTTATTATATAAACATCAGCATTAATCTGTGATTTTATTTTGGTTTTATAGTAGCCCGTAGATTCAACCAAAAACTCATCATTTTCAGCGATGGCAAAAAGTGTAGGGAGTTTAATACTTTTTACATAACACATATTTTTTAGATTATAATTAAGCGTCATAACCAAGCGGCTTTTGGGATCCAATAACTCATCCAATGTTACAACATTGAATATACCTACACCTTTTTCATAGACCAGCTTATCACCCTGACCTTGTTTTACAAGTTTTTTATAATATCTATGCATTTTTGCGAATTTGTTTTCACCGAATTTATTTTTTAAATAATTATGCGTATCAATTGGGGAAAGCAACACGAGCATTTTTATGTGATTTTGCTTGAACTTTGATATATAATAGATAGATTTCTGGCATCCATAGCTGTGACCTATTAAAACTATTTTTGTGTAGCCTAACTGTCTGACAAAATCAACAGCACCCTTTATATCAAGTGCCGAATCTTCAAATTTCTCAAACGCCCGCCCAACCAGCACAGTACCTTTTTTACTATAATAGCGTCGAATAATTCCAGCACCGCGTGTATTTATGGCAAAGAAACTCATACCCTTTTTAGTGAGTGCGTTCGCTGCCAAAAAACGTTCGTACCACGCAAAATCCCCGCCGTGTCCATTGATCTATTGCATCCGTTTGCTTTTTTGGTTCTGTCAAAAATCCCTGGAGAAGTAAACCGTCTTTGGTATAAAACCAAGCTAGTTTGCCTTCACTTATCATTCGATTTTCCATCTATAAAAGCCTCGAGTTTTTCTTGTGCAATATCGTCGCTATATTGAACAGGAGGATGTTTCATGAGATATGCAGATGGGCCAATTAACGCACCGCTAATTCGCCTATCCTGAGCCACCTTTGCAAGCCTTATCGCGTCTATCAATATACCTCCTGCATTCGCTTTGTCATCAACTTCTAGCTTTACATCTATCTCATACGGGCGTCCTCCCCACATCAGGCCATGCATATACATGTACGCTATTTTTGTATTTCCTAAAAACTCAACGAAATCAGAAGGACCTATGTGTATGCTGTTCTGTTTAAGCGGAGAATGGAGTTGGCTCTGCACGCTATCTGTTTTAGATATTTTTTTGCTCGTCAGCCTTTCCCGCTCCAACATATTCTTAAAATCTGTATTGCCACCTATATTTATTTGATAGGTGTTGATAAGAGTTGTCCCTCTATCTTGGGTTAACTTTGTAAGGATTCTGTGCACTATTGTTGAACCAATCAAGCCTTTCATGTCATCCCCCACAAGCGGGACTTTGGATTCCTTGAAGCGCTTAGCCCAAGTTTTATTAGATGCAATAAAAACAGGTATAGAATTGACAAAAGCGCATTTTGTCTTAAGCGCGATTCCTGCCCAGAATTCAGTCGCGCGTTGGCTACCAACGGGAAGAAGATTTACTAGAACCGTCGTGCCGCTGTTATTTATTTCAGATATTATCTCATTTTCCAATATGTTGATTGGTCTTTCCTTTACTGGTTTTATTAAATTTTCGACATACTTTCCTACGGAATCCAATCTAGGACCTTGCTTTACAGATACAGCACTTTTAGGTATCTTAAGCCAGTTCACTAGATTTGGACTTGAATACAATGCAGCATCCACGCTCTTCCCTACCTTTCCACTGCTTATATCAAATGCACTTGCCAATTTCACCGAACCTACACCATAACTACATATCACCTTGTGCATAAGCCCTTGCTCTGTAGAAGGATTCGTTTTGTAGTATTCTATCCCTTGGATGAGCCCTGCAGCTACATTACCAAGGCCTATAATTCCTATTCTGACTTCTTTTTTTGTTGGCATTGCATAAATATCTTAATAGGCACTTTATTTATAGATTATGTATGATTTATTTATGGTAGTTAGAGTACACTTGTGGGTTTTTAATGTTGAATATGAGGTACGTCAATTCGCACATTGATGAAATAAAAAGATCGCTTAAGATTAGGCATAACAATTTCCCTATAAATGAGCTTCTAGAGCTCTACAAGACAAGCATTGACTTTAAAAAAAAACTAGACACGCTTAACCACGAGAGAAACAAAGGAAGCAAAGAAATTTCCAAAACATTTAAAACAGAAAAAAAAGTTGAGGAATTACGGGAAATAAAAGAGCAAATAAAGGTTTTGGAAGAACAATCTAACGAATGCGAAGAAAAGATTAATGTACTCCTATTAAAACTGCCGAATCTATTAGACCAATCTGTTCCTGAGGGTGCAACGTATGAAGATAGCCCAGAGTTGAAGGTCTCAGGAAAAATAAAAAATGAGAGTTTAGAAAATTTTGAGCGGGTTTTGGAAAAGGCTAATTTGACAGACACCGCCACGGCTTCGGAGCTAACAGGAAGAAGATTTTATTTTCTGAAAAACGATTTTGTGCTGTTAGAATATGCACTAATAAAATATGCTCTAGATTTCCTATCTAAAAGAAAATTTTTGTTAATAGAACCACCGCTGTTGCTTCGTGAGAAGTATTATCAAAATGTTGTAGACATTGCAAAGTATAAAAATATTTTATACAAGGTGATCTCTGCAAAACAA
>JAJZSC010000095.1 GCA_021849995.1 Bacillota bacterium
TCCTTGATAGACCAATCCGGAATTGATTCTGCAGGAGCTCTCCTACGGAGCGCAATCTACGGTTGCCCAAATGATCGATATCATCCTTGTGACCTTTACCATGCATCAGATCCAGCATGCGTTTAATGGTTGCGATTATATCCTCGCGAGTTAAGTTTCTTACATCAATAGGGATATCTACATGTAGTTTTTTGTTTAGTTTGTAGCGTCCAACCTTTGCTAGGTCGTACCTCTTTGGGTCAAAAAACAGGGCTTCCAGCAACGATCTGGCACTCTCTACTGTAGGAGGTTCCCCAGGACGCAAGCGCTTGTATATTTCTACCAATGCTTCCTCAGGGGATTCAGAATTATCCCTCTCTAAGGTAGCCCTCACGAACTCGTCATCCTCAAAGAGCTCTACTATTTGACCGTTAGTGGCATAACCTAAAGCCCGAACGAGCACAGTGGCAGGCAGTTTTCTTGTCCTGTCCACCCTAACGAACAGGTTGTCATTGACATCGTTTTCAAACTCTAACCATGCACCGCGATTTGGAATTACAGTAGCTCCATATAATTTCTTTCCGCTCTGGTCCATACTCTCAGCATAGTAGACCCCAGGGGAACGAACTAACTGACTAACAATGACACGTTCTGCTCCATTAATTATGAAGGTCCCCTTATCAGTCATTAAAGGAAAATCCCCCATAAAGACTTCTTGCTCTTTTACTTCCCCGGTCTCTTTATTGATTAGACGGACTTTCACGCGCAGAGGAGCTGCGTAAGTTACATCACGCTCCTTACACTCTTCCACGTCATATTTGGGTTCACCCAAGTTGTAATCAATAAATTCCAAGACAAGGTTACCTGTGAAATCCTGAATGGGAGAAATATCGCGAAACATTTCGCGCAATCCCTCATCAAGGAACCACCGATAGGAGTTCTGCTGAATTTCGATTAGATTAGGCATGTTGAGAACTTCCTGGATTCTGGAATAACTCCAGCGCTCCTGAGTTCCCTCCTTAACAGGATAGAACATTAATGCTTCACCCCTCAAGTGTGTTTTCCTCTCCTTAGAGGAATATATGATAAAACAACCAAAAGCAAGGCTCTGATAAAAAACCTCGCTTCGTTGTTTATGGAGCTCCCCTCAAAGAGATGCACACATCCAAATTATTATCTCCCCAGTACAGATATGTTATTCATATGTACACTATTCCAACGGTGGAACATAATGGTTATAAATTACCATATACGTACAGTAACAATTATTAAGGATACCAATATTTAATCAGAAAGTCAAGCAGAAATTTGAAAAAAATTTACATCAGTGGATCTCCCGAACTCGACCACGTTTCCGAAATACCATTACTACATTTCCAGGAGATCCCGGCAAAACATTTTCAACCAAAGTGACCAACCACATAGGAAATTTTCGTGATAAGTAGGCCGAATGATATTTCCACATAATATTTTTGAATACCGGAGTTGAAAACAGTTTTTCGAAACCTGCGAGCTTACAGAAATGGTCCATCTGCTTCGGATTAAACCCTGCACACTCAGCATCACTTTGACTATCAAAATGGTCACGTGCGAAGGCATCATACCAAATGAATATACCACCGTCCTTTAAGACTGCCCGGATGTTTTGCAAGGCATTCAAGATCTCCTCCTCACTTCCTAAATGCATAAAAACATCTACCGCAGTGACAACTCCAAAATCAGTTTCCCTAAAATACCTCGGTTGGACTAGATCGTCCAAAAAATAGTTGATGTTAGGATTAAATATCCTCGCTTGGTTTATCCTGTAGCTGGACAAATCAATCCCATAGATATTACCCGGGGACTGAGAGAGTTCTGCAAAATAACGCGTGAGGTCACCCTTTCCGCAACCAACGTCAAGTATCTTTTCCGTGCTGATATCAATTCCCATAGTTCGAAGAGCTCTAAATATACTGTAAAATGTTTGTCTTATTCTCACCGAGCCGTAGAATCCAACCGGGTTGATTAGAGAATAAGGATTGTCATATAGAGTATATTCAACTTCTCTCCCGTCGTACCTTTCTCTTACAACTTCCTTATAAGCCTTCATGTAATCCTCTATTACTCCTTAAGCGTTTATTTCCAATTATTCCTTGCTTAGGGGGTAAATATACTTTGGTGCACAATCAGCACTTCACCTTACCCCTAAGGCGCAAAAGGAGACATCCACTCGTTGTTAAGTCTCTAATACCCAAAAAAGGAGAAGCCCCAGATTCACTTGGGGCCTCTCCGTCTTTGTTTTGGAATTTGATATATCAGTTGATTTAGTTTAAGCACAGATCCTGATTCAGGTGCACTATTGCCTTTGCATACATTTCCCGGTCAATGACAAACTGCATATTAACCTGGCGAAGGGACTGTGATACACAATTTACGTTAATATTATTTTTAGCTAAGGTGTTTGAAGCTCTGGCTAAAACATTTGGAAGGGCAATATTTGATCCGATCACACATACTATAGCAGCTTTCTTGACCGTTACAGTTTGATACTTGGTTCGCAGTTCCGCCTCTAAATCATCCTTCAAATCTGATTCCCAGATTACCAGAGAAATACTGTTGGCATTTGTCGCCTTCATAATATAACTGATGTTATACTCCCGGAACTTCTGCATGATCTCAAGGTCAAAACCTATTTCTCCAACCATCGAAGTGTCATGAATTTCAACCACCATAATCTTATCGGAGCCTGCAATTATTTCGATCTTAGCCTCTGGGCCAATATAGTCTTTCGTTATGAGTGTACCTGGATGGTCTGGCTCAAAGGTATTTTTTAGCCGTAGGTTTATCCCCGCCATTTCCAAAGGCTTAGATGCACTTGGATGAATTGCCTCCATGCCGATGTCAGCAAGTTGGTCTGCAACGTCGTAGTTTGTTCTACCTACTGGGACGGCTTTATCGACGCCTACTATTTTAGGGTCTGCTGATGATAGATGAAACTCTTTATGAATAATGGCTTCATGAGCTTTGAGGTGAGTAGCAATTTTTGAAAAGGTTATTTCGGAATATCCGCGATCAAACTCCCGCATGATTCCCTCTTTACCTTTGGTATAGCCAGTTGCTATGATTATAGCTTCAGAAGGGTTTACATGTTTGAAAGATTGTTCGATCCGCTCACTAATCGACAGTTGTTTAGAGTCCCGAAAACCTGTTAGATCCACTAACTCTGCGGAAATGCCATTATTCCGAAGTATATTTACAGAGTTAAAGGCTGAGTGCGCCTCCCCAATAGAGGCTAATAACTCCCTTACTGCTGAGAATATACTATCTCGGCCTACATAGCCGGAAGCAATTATATCTTCCATACTGTGTAAATAGGCTTTGGTCTGCACAATTCGATCTGTAATGAATTCCCGGCACAATTCATAATCGAGACCTATATCAGTAAAAGCCTTATTTATTTGAAGCAAGTCGTTTAACAAGCTGTCCATGAAGATTTGATAATCTTCACCATTAATAAAACGGTGATAGATACCCTGAGCCTTGGTCTTTTTATCTTCAAGAAGGATATTAGTTACACCTGCGTAAGCAGAGACAACAAATATCCTACCATAATGAAAGCTAGGGGAACCCGGATAGCCTATGATATTCTTTAACACATCATGAAACTGCGACATAGAAGTGCCGCCGATTTTCTCCACTGTTAACATATAAACTCCTCCAAAAAAGCTCTACTCCGTAATACAAAGAAGCTGCTGACAGGTTACTATCAACAGCTTCTCATAAAGTTTTAGTAAATCAAGTCGGTTTAAGCTATTACTTAACCTCGACAGTTGCACCAGCTTCAGTAAGCTTAGCTTTGAGAGCTTCTGCCTCATCCTTGGAGATTTTCTCTTTAACAGCCTTTGGAGCACCATCAACGAGATCTTTAGCTTCTTTGAGGCCGAGACCGGTAGCTTCACGAACTACTTTAATAACGTTGATTTTGGAAGCACCAGCACTAGTGAGGATAACATCAAACTCGGTTTTCTCTTCAGCAACAGGAGCTGCAACAGCAGCAGGAGCAGCAGCAGCTACAGGAGCAGCAGCACTAACACCAAACTCTTCTTCGAAAGCTTTTACGAGCTCAGCAAGCTCAAGAACGGTTAAGCCTTTTACGGCTTCTAAAATTTCAGCAGTTTTAGACATTTTATAGTTCCTCCTTAAAAATATAACATAATATAAATTTACACCGTAGAATTCACAAGAAATCCAATTTGAATCACTTTATAGCTAAACAATAACCTCAAGGCTGATTGTAGCTAGGCCGTAACAATTATGCTTGAGCCTCTTTAAGCTTACGCACTTCTTCCAAGGCATAACCAAGCTTGCGGATAGGTCCTTGGAGTACGTTGGCCATTCCGGTGAGCGGAGCTTGCATTCCACGAAGAACCATGGAGAGAAGCACCTCGCGTGAAGGCAGGTCAGCCAAGGCCTTAACTCCTTCAGCATTAACAACCTTGCCTTCGACTACTCCTGCTTTAATAGCGAAATCCTTGTTAGTCTTGGCAACACTTTTAGCAAATTCACTCAGTACTTTTGCCCCAGCAACCGGATCTGTACTGAAGGCTACAGCTGTAGGTCCTTCTAAATATGGATCCAACCCCTCGACTCCGATTTCATTAGCTGCACGACGAATAAGAGTGTTTTTGAGTACCCGGTATTCGACACCAGCTGCCCGCAGTTCAGAACGCAGCTTAGTAACTTGAGCTACAGTTAAACCACGATAGTCAGCTAGAACAACTCCTGAGGATTGTTGCAACTTTTCTTTAATCTCAGCTACAACCAGACTTTTTTCTTCAATATTAGGCACGTGTGTCCACCTCCTTCCGAGAGATAAGCAACCAACAAAAAACCTCCGCACGCGCAGAGGTTAAGAATGCCAAAAGAATGTTCCCATTCAGCAACTTCTCCAACCTCGGCAGGATTGACGTTTAAGCCCGAAGGCTCCTGCTTTCTACAGCGGAAAGTTATTAAGTTCTTGTTGAGTATATCTCATCTATAGCTTACTGTCAAGGACAATAGGCAACCATTAAACTGCCTTAACAGGATTAATTCTAACTCCAGGTCCCATAGTGGAAGAAACTGTCACACTACGGATATACTGACCTTTAGCAGCAGCTGGTTTTGCCTTAACTAAAGTCTCAGCCAATACCCGATAGTTTTCTAGTAATTTACTCTCGTCAAAAGATACTTTGCCAATTGGAGCATGAATTATCCCTGCTTTGTCAGCACGGTATTCAATCTTACCAGCTTTGATCTCTTTGATTGCCCGGGTAACATCAAACGTAACAGTTCCTGTTTTAGGGTTTGGCATAAGGCCTTTAGGTCCAAGAGTACGACCTAATTTACCAACCATACCCATCATGTCAGGGGTTGCCACAACGACATCAAAACCGAACCAACCTTGTTCGATCTTAGCGATCATATCTTCCGCGCCAACGAAATCAGCGCCAGCTTGTTCAGCTTCCTTAGCTTTGTCACCTTTAGCAAAAACCAATACTGTTTGGGTCTTACCGGTTCCATTTGGAAGCACAACAGCTCCACGAATCTGCTGATCGGCATGACGAGTGTCAACGCCAAGTTTAAAAGCAATTTCAACTGTCTCGTCAAATTTCGCGCTTGCGCCTTTTTTGACGATGGACAATGCTTCAGCAGGCTCATAAAGAGCATTGCGATCAAAAGCCTTGACAGCTTCTTGATATTTTTTGCCTACTTTTGCCATTCTATAACCTCCTTGTGGTGATACGGGTGCTCCCCTCCCACATTTTTAGAAAACTACTCTTTAATTACGATACCCATGCTTCTTGCGGTACCTTCAACCATTCTCATAGCAGCCTCGACACTAGCTGCATTCAGGTCCTTCATTTTAAGTTCGGCGATTTCGCGAACTTTATCTTTATTAACCTGAGCAACTTTTTTCCTGTTAGGTTCAGCTGAACCTGATTGGATGTTTGCAGCTTTCTTGAGCAGTACAGAAGCCGGTGGGGTCTTAGTAATAAAAGTGAAGGAACGATCCTCATAGACCGTAATTTCAACCGGGATAATCAAACCAGCCTGATCCTTGGTACGCTCGTTATATTCTTTACAGAAGGCCATAATGTTAACTCCATGCTGACCAAGAGCGGGACCGACCGGAGGTGCTGGTGTTGCTTTACCAGCTGTTATCGCTAACTTCACCAAACCTACTACTTTTTTTGCCATTCCTTACACCTCCTTATCAAGGTAATCTTTTATTGTTGTTAGTCGAGTTTTTCAACTTGTGTAAAATCCAGTTCCACGGGAGTTTCCCTGCCAAACATGGATACCGTCACCCGCAGTTTACCCTTATCCTCTAATATTTCCCGAATTACACCTACAAAGTCCTTAAATGGCCCAGAAATTACTTTCACACTTTGATTAACAGCATAATCAATACGTGTACGTATTTCTTCCATTCCCATCTGCCTTAAAATCGTCTTAACTTCACTTTCGAGCAGTGGGATGGGTTTTGCACCGGTACCTACGAAACCGGTAACTCCGGGAGTATTGCGAACAACATACCACGAGTCGTCAGTCATTTCCATTTCAACTAGGACATACCCGGGAAAGACCTTCCGCTTTGAAACCTTCTTTTTCCCATTCTTGATTTCAACTTCATCTTCCATAGGAACAAGAATCCGAAAAATCTTGTCTTCCATATTCATGGACTCAACACGTTTTTCAAGATTGGTTTTCACTTTATTCTCATATCCGGAATAAGTGTGAATAACGTACCAATTCTTCGCCATGATACCTCAGGGACTATATAATAAGCTAGTCCCAACCTCCCTGCTGAGTTTTTAAGAAGTCCACCAAGCAGACTATCCAATTACCCTATTTAAGATAAAACTAAGCCCGCTATCTACAATCCAAATCAGGAAGGATACTATTGCTACCGCTACAAATACTACACCTGTATAAGTTAATAGTTGAGGGCGGGTTGGCCAATGGACCTTTTTAAGCTCTGCCCAAACACCACGAAGATATTCAGTTCTTTTCTCCGTTTGGCTCAAAGCATTAGTTGGTTTCTTTACAGCACCCATCATTTCACATCCTTACACGACTTCTGCCGTCTAAAACCTAACAACGCCTCCCGGCGTACAGAATAAAAATGCCAAAAAAAAATAGTTATTTGGTTTCCTTATGACTCGTATGTGTCTTGCAGTGTTTGCAGTACTTCTTGACTTCCAATCTGTCAGGATTGTTTTTCTTATTCTTTATAGAAGCATAATTACGGTTTTTGCACTCGGTACATGCTAGGGTTATGCCTACGCGCATTATGAACACCTCCCCGGACAACGGTATAACAACAGAATTTAACCCACTGCTCACAATAATTTATCATAAGATAGGTTCTCTGTCAAGAAATAGCAGTTTGAATGCAGTTTGAACTGCTTGAACGAATTAAAAAAATAAAAAGACAGCCATACTGCCTCTTGTTCTCTCCAGGTAACCAAGACTAGACTGAAATGCTAAGTTAAGGAAGTGGTTCATGGTCTTATAATGGAGCCGACGATGGGACTCGAACCCGCAACCTGCTGATTACAAATCAGCTGCTCTGCCAATTGAGCTACGTCGGCACACTTCGGAATTTTAGCATAAAAGATTTATTATTTCAAGCTATTTCCTCAGTGGGTTATTTTGCTTTAACATTAATCAGAGATTTTTTTGCCTTATAATTGCTTTGTAATTGTTTTATCTCGTAATTGCTGTTGTAATTGTTTTATCTGGCTATTGTTTTAGTTTGTTATTGTTTAGTCATTTTATTCAGTAGTTTCTCTATGTATAATTAACCGTCTCTTCTTTCCAAATATCGTTCCAGCTTTCGCTTAACCCTTTGTAAAGCATTATCAATTGATTTGACATGCCGCCGCAGATCCACGGCAATTTCTTGATAGGATTTCCCTTCAAGATAAGCCATTAATACTTTCCATTCTAACGAACTAAGAATTTCGCCCATTTTTTCTTCAATATCATCGAACTCTTCCCTGCTAATGATAATCTCCTCAGGATCAGTAATCTTGGTGCCTGAGATAACATCTAAAAGGGTTCGGTCGGAATCCTCATCATAAATAGGTTTATTCAAAGAAACGTAAGAATTTAAGGGGATATGTTTCTGCCGGGTTGCTGTCTTGATCGCTGTAATTATCTGACGTGTTATACATAATTCCGCAAATGCTCTAAAGGATGATAGTTTGTCCCCTCGGAAATCTCTAATAGCTTTATACAAGCCGATCATACCCTCTTGGATAATATCTTCACGATCTGCTCCAATAAGGAAATATGACCGAGCCTTTGCTCTGACAAAATTCTTGTACTTATTGATTAAGTACTCGAGTGCAGCGGCATCGCCCTCTTTGGCCAGCTCTACAATCTCTTCATCCACTATGACATCGAGCATTTCGAGCCCTTCTACTAACTCAGGCTGGGCATTAAGAGTCAAAGCGATCCCTCCTGTATCGTCGTGATGAAGTCATAGCTACACCGCGCTCTTGTCCTTGAAGAACAACCTAATTATACCTGACTGTAAAGAAAAGCGTCAAGGCGAAGTTTCGGAGGTTCTGTCGTTCAGTCTTTGCCTTAGTACCTCATAAAGAAGGATTGAACTAGCCACACTTGCATTCAGGGATGTGACTTTACCCATCATCGGCAAGCTTACAAGTTCATCACAGCTTTCCCTCACAAGTCTGCTTAAACCCTTCCCTTCACTGCCAATTACTAAGACCCTTGGCCCTTTCAAGTCGGTGTTAAAGGCATTTTTTCCTGCTGCATCTGCTCCGGATACCCAACAGCCCAGTTTCTTCAATTCCTCTATCGACTGAACTAAATTCCCTACCCGAGCTACCAGTACATGTTCAACCGCTCCAGCAGATGTCTTGGCGACTATCCCTGTTAGCCCTACACTTCTTCTCTTTGGAATAATC
>JAJZSC010000096.1 GCA_021849995.1 Bacillota bacterium
GATAAAAGCATATCGAGTAAATTTAATCGCATGAGTCACGGGTTCGTTTGGTCGAAATTCCTTCAGGCGGTTGAACGGAGATCCTTGAGGGAAGGTGTACCGTTAATTAAAGTCAGTCCTCCGTACACTTCGGTGATTGGTATTTTAAAATACCAATCACAATACGGGATATCGAATCATGAGGCCGCCAGTTATGTCATCGGACGAAGGGCAGTGGGTTATTCCAAAGAAAATGTGCCTAGCCATTTATTCAGATTTCTAAGTCAAACCCAGTTAAAAACTTTTTCACAGCATACTAATTGGAAACAATGGAGTTTAATCCAACAGTCGATTCTTAAATTTCTTAAACAGAAAGGGGTGAAAAGCCTGGCTTCTTGGCAACACCTAAAAAAGGATTGTCTAGCTGAGCTCGCTTAGATATAACATGGCAACAGTACACGCGGTGAAAGGCTGTTGTCATAGGTATCACAAGGCGATGGGTAACACCCTCTTCCGGACAGCACGTGTCAATTCGGCGGTTGAATAAACCATCCGGAACATAGGCGAGAGCTTATGGCTAAGCAACTGAATCCTGTGATGTTGCCGTCTGTTTTAGTCGAAACAGATGAAAAATGCATCTTAATTACCTTTTGGTCAGTTTAGATGTGTTTTAGAAACCAGGTTAGGCGATGTTTGCAGAGGAATGGCCTTTAATGATGTTTACCTTGCTGAGTCAGTTGGCAATTGGTACTTTCATAGTCTTAATGATTGTACGTTCACTACTCGGAGATAAATCGACAGCTGCTAAGCTTACCAATTTCGGACTCAAAGCTGTGGGGCCGATTATGGCTTTAGCTCTTCTTCTCTCCTTTTTCCATTTAGGAACTCCAACCGGTGCTTTTCGTTCAATTTTAAATCTTGGTTCTTCCTGGCTAAGCCGTGAGATTTTCACTGCAGGAGGGTTCTTTGTACTCTGGGGACTTACTGTTTATACCCTGAAAAAAGAAGGTGCAGGAAACGGCATAGGCTGGCTTGCCGTATTAGCGGGGGTAGCTGCTATATTTAGTATGGCTAGCATCTATAATTCTTCCATTCGTCCTGCCTGGGCTAATACGCATACGTTTATAGCTTTCTTTGGCGCTACCTTCGTACTTGGCTATGCCGGAGCTGTGGCAATGATTGGACATATCATGAAAGGTCAAAATATACCATCAGAAGGAATGGCGAGCTTAAAAAAAGCAGGGTACCTTGCTATAGCAGCGGCAATAATTCCTCTAGTTTACCTGCCTGTTTATCTTGGGAGTCTAAATGGGGGAGGAGAAGCAGCACAAGCTTCCGGTCAGCTTTTAACAAATAGCTATTTGTTTCCCCTTATTTTAAGATGGGTGCTTTCCTTAGCTGGAGTGTTTATGTTTGTTAACCTAGTTAATAAACAAAGTAAAGGCGCAAGGATGCTGCCGGCTGGAGCTGTACTAATCTCTTTGGCACTAGTGCTTGTTGGTGAATTCATCGGCAGATATGTATTTTACGCTTCTGGTATTTCTATCATGGTTGGCTAAGTAGGTACTGATATTGCTTAGCTCTTGATTCTTAAATGCGAATCAAATAATTACAAGTTTTTTAAAATCCTCGCCTTGCGGGGATTTTCTTTTTTTGTGTCCCAGGCAAAGATGACAACTCTACGGTGAAAGACCGTTACAGTGGTGGGCATAGGTCGAACGGCAAGAGTATCCACTGCGCGAGGTGGAATCTAGGAAACCGAGGGCAAACTCCTGGGCATAGTAAGTAAAAGTTTCAAAGGCTTATGAAAGGAATATTAACATGTTTGACGAAATCTAATTACCATATAATACCTTTATGGTTAACCTAAATCTAACTATATCTCGACTTAAATTCAATTATTTGGAGGTGCGGAATGAACCAAGAATTAGACTCTAGTTTATTGGATCCTAAGCATCTTGAAGAAATACTTGGGAGTTTTTCTAAAGCAACAGGTTTACGCCTTGAAGCAGTAGATCATAAAGGTAAAACTTTTTACATACCGGGAAATTTAGCGCGAAATAAATACTGTTGTTACATTAGAAAGGATTTGCAAGCAGAGCGAAAGTGTCAAGATTCATATAAAAGGGCTAGTATTGAAGCGTCTAAATTTATCTATTAGAGCAGATGGATGCTCTAAGGTTACAAAGAGAGCAAATTAGAAAAAACATTGATATAGGTAACTATGATACATAAGGATGAAGTTAGGCGGCGGATAGAAGATTTTGCTCCCGGAGGGGGATTTGTCGTTGCCTCAGTTCACAATATTCGCCCGGAAGTTCCACCTGAGAATATCGTTGCAATGATTGAAGCTGTCAAAGAGTACGGTGTGTATTAAGTTTTTGATTTACTTAGAAAAGGGACAGGAATTTCAGTCGATTATATATTTGGTTGATCGATGTTCTGCGCCATTACAATAGATTGAAGGATATAGAATTAAGAGACTAACAGTGAATAAGATCAACGACTTTAAGCTTATACAGGTTTAAGGCTTAGCCCACTAGGACTAAGCCTTTTTGCATTAATGTTATTCAGTTTAAATCCCTAATCAATTATTAATATAGAAGAGTTAACGAAGAAAGGGAAAACGAAAACTTAAACAGAATAATACACTAATTCAATATTATGGAATCTCGAAATTAGTAAGGATTTCTGTAATAAGATATTCCCTGGCATGTATCTTGCAATAGTTGTCAAGATAATTACCAAAGATGAGGAGGTTTATTGAGTATGAGTAAAAAAGAAGAGATTTTGACCCAATTAGCTGAGGCGGTGGTTGAGGGAGATGACGAATCGGCAATAACTTTAACTCAAAAGGCTATTGATGATGGAGTAGACCCTCTAACCATAATTAATGAGGGTTTAACTAAAGGGATTAAGATTGTGGGCGAGTATTTTGGGAATGGCAGATATTTTTTGCCGGATCTATTGTTAGGAGCTAAAGCGATGGATTCAGGCGTTAGAATCCTGGAACCTTTGTTAGTCGGTACTTCGAGGGAATCATCAGGTACAGTAGTTATTGGCACTGTACAAGGGGATTTACATGAAATCGGGAAAAACATTGTGGCAATGATGCTGAAAACGTCAGGATTTGAAGTAATTGATCTTGGTGTGGATGTTGCTAGTTCCAAGTTTGTAGAAAAGGTTAAGGAAATAAAACCGGATATTATCGGCATATCAGCACTTCTGACCACCACAATCGGAAGACAAAAGGAGATAATTGAAATCCTGATCGAAGAAGGACTAAGGGATACTGTAAAAGTAATGATAGGTGGGTGCCCCAATAAATGAAGCTTGGTCTCAAAAGATTGGGGCAGATGGTTATGCAGAAGATGCTCTTGCGGCAGTAAATGTAGCCAAGAAATTAGTTTCTAAAGGTTCGTAAGTTCTTGCTAGGAGTTGACTAAATGAAATAAGCATCTTTGGTCGGATGTATTTTAAATGATTGGGAGGTTGGGAAGAGATGAGATTTGAGATACTTTCTGAGCAGGAAGTTAAGCAAGTTCATGAAGCTTCCTTGGAAATTCTAAAGAGGGTTGGTATTCATACTGCTTCGCAAAAATTTAAGGAGATCTTGTTAGATAATGGTTGTAAAGAACAGGGAGAAAGAATCGTTTTTACCGATGACGTTATTTATAAAGGGCTTAAAACTGTACCCGCTACTTTTGAACTATATGGACGGAATAATTCCTATGTACTGGAGATTGGCAAGAAAAAGGCATACTGCCAGACATGTGTTGGAACCCCTTCCATGATTGATCTGGATACTGGAGAAAAACGTGATACTCTTACCAAAGATCTGGAGGAGTATACACGTCTGGCCGATGCTTTAGAATATATCAATATCATTTCTCCCGTGTTTCCGCGCGACGTGCCACAAGAGATAATTCTCACTGTGGAAACTGCAACTTTGTTACGAAACACTTCCAAACCTTTAAGCATTTGTATCGAGTCAGAGCGGGAAATGCCATATATTATCGAGTTGCTTACTGCCGTTGCCGGTTCAGCGGAAGCCTTAAAACAAAAGCCGATTGCTACGATTCCAATCTCTCCGCTAAGCCCGTTGGAATATGGCTATGACCCCGCAGAGGCCCTGATAGCTGCAGTTGAAGCAGGTTTGCCGTTAGGGGTTGAGCCTTGCCCGATGATGGGATCTACCGGTCCTATGACCTTATTGGGCACTGCAGTACAACATAATGCAGAGATCCTGGCTGGGGTAATAGCCAGCCAGCTTATCAAGCCAGGTAGTGCTGTTACTCATTCATCAAGGGCTACCTTTATGGACATGAGGTCAGGGTTAGGATTATGGGCGATGCCCGAACTTGGCTATGCGGGAGCAATCATGAATCAGTTAGCTCAATATGCCAATATTCCTTGTGCACCTGGCGGCTACTGTGGTGCATCTAAAACCACTGACATGCAGAGTGGATATGAACATCTATATAACGCCTTGCTGGAAGGACTGGTTGGCAGTGACATCATAGGTTCTGCCGGATCTTTGGATAATGCTTTGATCTCTTGCTATGCTATGTTAGTAATTGATAATGAGCTTTCCTCAGTAGTTCAAAGAACGATTAAAGACTTTGAAGTTACAGAAGACAAACTGGCAGTGAACATTATAGCCGAAGTTATTGAAAAGAAAAGCAATTTTCTGGAACATAAGCATACCCGTAAACATTTTAGAGCAGGGGAACTTTGGCTGCCCCCATTAGGTGACCGACAGACCTACGAAAAGTGGGCAGTGTCCAAAGAAAAAATCGAGGATAAAGCCAGACGTACTGCGAAAGAGCTGATTGCTGCACACCAGGTAATTCCTCTAAGTGAGGAGATAAATAGGGAATTTGACCGGATTATAGCCTATGCACGTAAGATCGAGATGAAGTAGAACGGTAGTTGTCTTCTGCTGCAAGAGCCTCAAAGAATTGGGCTGGCAGCTTTACATGCCGAAGTTGCAAATGCGCTTGGAACTGTGGTTGGAAAAATCATTGAGTCAATTGAAGCTGTGGTACGTTGTGACGTCTCGGGGGTTCGTGATTTATTGTCCGTGGGAGCTAAAAATTTAAGGATGAAAAAATTCATGACTAATGCAAAAATTCATCCCTTGTAAACTTAGTAATAGCTATATTTTTCAGAATAATCAATGAATTTTTGCATCCTTGTACGAGTAATAGGCTTGTAGCCTAGCCCTACTACAAAGGTTTAATCCTAGTTTCCTGAATATTTTGTCAATCCGAGATATCCTTCACCGTATTGGCACAGAATTTGCTTATATATTTAGAGTAGATTAAGCAAGGGGGGAGTTATGTGATAGTTGGGGTTCCTAAGGAGATTAAAAATAATGAAAACCGAGTGGCGCTTACTCCGGCAGGAGTTAAAGCTTTTACCGAAACTAATAATCAAGTAATTATAGAAAACAATGCTGGACTGGGAAGCGGAATTACAAACGAGGAATACATGGCAGCTGGTGCCATCATAGCAAACAGTGCTGCAGAAGTTTTTGACAGAGCTCAAATGATTATGAAAGTAAAAGAGCCTCAGGCGAAAGAGTATGATCTCTTTCGTGAAGGTCAGATTCTCTTTACTTATTTGCATTTGGCTCCTGAACCAGAACTAACAGTTGCTCTGCTGAAGAAAAAAGTAGCCGGTATTGCTTATGAAACTATCCAGCTTGACAATGGCGCATTACCCTTACTTACGCCAATGAGTGAAGTAGCCGGACGTATGTCAGTTCAGATCGGAGCGCATTATTTGGAAAAACATGCAGGCGGTAAAGGTATGCTCTTGGGAGGTGTACCTGGTGTACCACCTGCCGAGGTTGTTATTGTCGGTGGGGGAGTCGTAGGGACTAATGCAGCGAAAATGGCTCTAGGAATGGGTGCACATGTAACAATTCTTGATAAGAATGCAGACAGGTTACGCTACTTGGATGATGTATTTGGCGGCAGGCTGACCACTTTGATGTCCAATAGTTATAATATTGCTCAATCCGTACGAAAAGCAGACCTCTTGATCGGGGCAGTACTTGTCCCAGGTGCCAAAGCTCCGCGCCTGGTTACGGAAGATATGGTCCAGACAATGGAGCAGGGGTCGGTAATCGTTGATGTAGCTATCGATCAAGGTGGTTCAATTGCAACCATTGACAGGGTGACAACCCATGACAATCCTGTTTACGAGAAATACGGTGTCGTTCACTATTCGGTAGCCAATATGCCGGGGGCAGTCGCCAGAACTTCTACTTATGCCTTAACAAATGCAACTTTGCCCTATGCGCTGGAATTAGCTAATAAGGGATTTGTGGGAGCAATTAAAGAGAGTAGGCCCTTGGCACGTGGCCTGAACTTATTTGAAGGGCATGTAATCTATCCCGCAGTGGCCGAAGCCCTTAAGCTTGCTTATGTTCCGTTGGAGCAAGTGATATGTGAATTGTAGAGGGGATGATTTTTCTGTGACATATTCAGAAACTCAGATTGAACAGATGAAAAAAGATGACCTGCAGTACTTCCTTCATCCAACTAGCTCAATTCTCGATATGGAAGCTTGGGGTGGACCGAGAATAATTGCAGAGGGTAACGGTATCAGGGTCAAGAGTGTAGAGGGTAAAAGTTACATCGATTGCGGTGCAGGCCTTTGGCTAAATAATGTAGGATTTGGACGAACGGAGCTTGCTGATGCTGCCAAAGAGCAGATGGAAAAGCTTTCATATTTTCAGTGTTTTAACGGTTACTCTCATCCCTTAGTGATTGAACTAGCCAAAAAGGTTTCCGCGATGGCACCGGTCGATGAGGCTAGAATTTTCTTTACCAGTGGTGGTTCTGAGTCTAATGATACTGCCTACAAGTTAGCTCGTACCTTCTGGTATCTCAACGGAAAGCCAGATAAGAATCATATTATCGGTAGAAGCAAGGCCTATCACGGTGTTTCCTATGGCGCTGTGAGCGCCACCAGTCTGCCAGGTTTTTGGGATGGCTTTAGGCCTTTGGTGCCTAATTTCCATCATATTCCACACCCGCACTGCTATTTCTGTGCTTGGGGTAAGGAGCAGTCTAACTGCAGCCTTGAATGTGCAGATGCCTTAGAACAGAAAATTCTTGAAGTTGGTCAGGAACATGTAGCTGGTTTTACAGCTGAACCGGTAATAGGTACGGGCGGTGCAATTGTTCCTCCTGCAGGGTACTACCAAAAGATCAGAGAGATCTGTGATAAGTACGATGTTCTTTTTATTGCTGATGAGGTTATCTGCGGTTTTGGTCGCACAGGTAAAATGTTTGGAATCGAGCATTGGGGTGTTACGCCGGACATTGTGATGATGGCCAAAGGGATCACTAGCGGATACATTCCTATGGGAGCGGTGGCAATCTCAGGTGAAGTGTTTGCTCCTATCAAAAAACATGGAATATTAATGCATGGATATACCTATAGTGGTCATCCGGTTGCTTGTGCGGTTTCCCTTAAAAATCTGGAAATAGTAGAATGTGAAAACTTGGTGGAAAATACTGCAGTAATGGGAGAAATGCTAAGGGCTAAAATTAGAGAATTAGGAATTCCTTGCATAGGAGAGGTCCGAGGTCTTGGCTTGATGAATGCTGTTCAGCTTGTTAAAGACCTTGAAAATCATACCAGGTTCGATGCCAGTGTAGGTTTTGCTAAAAAAGTCTCAAACTTGGCTTGGGAAAATGGCTTGATTTTGAGACCTTTGATTGACGATGGTTTGCAGCTCTCTCCATCATTAGTGATTACAGAATCTGACATAGATGAGCTTGTCCAGAAACTAGCCGTCTCAATCGAAGAGGGATATCGAGAGATTATGGGTTGAAAAACATAAGAGGAGGAACAAATGTAATGACAAGATTGTTCACCCGGATGGGGGATGGTTCCGCTCTTTGGCTGACAGAGGGAGAACTCAGGGCAGATTTGGAAGCCGGGATGAAAGATGCTTCAATCAGAGGAAAAATCCCTTCGCTCACAGATGAAGAAATGAATAGTCTCTACGAGATTGTTGCAGCCCCCAATAAGATAGTTAGCGTTGAACGTGGAAACGAAGTGGTTCATAGTTTTGATGCAGGCACATTAAAATTCGGCATTCGAGGCGGTGTGCCTGTTGACCGCTTGGCCACTGTAATGGCTCATGAGAGAGCTATGTGCTCTGACACCATGGAATTGTCTCACCTCGATTACAGTTTTAAGCCTGTTAAAGCTATTGCCCATGAAGAACGTCAAATGATGGAGCAGATCCAATTAAATGCTACAATTCCAGTCCTCTACGGTGCTATGCCAAATGTCGGACTATATACCAAGCCGGATGGTCCAATCGATAACTGGGCTGAACTTTTACCCCTGGCGAAAATAAAGGAAGCCCAAGCTGCTCAGGAAGAGGCTATGGAGCATGCAATCAAGGATATGGTCTACGTGTCAAGCATAATGTATGAAGGCGGTGCGGATGGTATCAATTTTGACTCTGTAGGAGCCTCTGGGGATGCCGATTTCCTTGCTACATTAAGGGCAATAGAGATTCTCAAAGAGAAATTTCCAGAGATGGAGATCGAAGTGGGGATGGCAGGAGAATTCATTCTCGGCATGCATGGTGAATTGAAATATGATGGAACACGCTTAGCAGGTCTGTATCCTCACCAGCAAGTAAAAATTGTTGAAAAAGCAGGGGCAACAATCTTTGGACCAGTTATCAATACCAATAGCAGTAAATCATTTCCCTGGAACTTAGCTCGTGCTGTAACCTATGTAAAAGCTTGCGCCGAAGCAGCAAGCATTCCGATTCATCCTAATGCCGGGATGGGAGTTGGAGGTATTCCACTTACCAATACCTGTCCGATGGATTGTATGTCGAGAGCATCCAAAGCCCTGGTTGAAATCGGTAAAGCGGATGGGTTGTAGATTGGCCACGGAGATACCTTC
>JAJZSC010000097.1 GCA_021849995.1 Bacillota bacterium
TTAATTATGATTTAATCATCGATCCTGAAGGAAAAGTTTGGGGTTGGGGTGATAATGATCATGGCGAATTGGGAGATGGAAGTACCGATGCTCAATATATTCCAGTGCAAAGTTTAGTCAATTCGGTACCCTTGAAACCTCGTATCGAATCTTTAGGTTCAAAGGATTTAGGTGGGTTTTTCTATAATCGAGAGATTAAGGTTATTCTTAATTTTAGCGTTCGAATGGATCCCTCTAGCTTAACTTCCGAGAATATTACTTTAAGTGATGAAAAGGGCAACAGTATACCGTTCTATCTAACCATTAATGATGGAAAAGCGGTCTACCTCACTCCTAGTCAAAAACTTATCCCTCAAATGTATACATTGAAGGTTTCTAATTTAAGGGATGCCTATGGAAACGTGATGAGCAATACCCAGACTGAGACGTTCGCAGTGAAACTCCCATTGCCCGCTTGGCCTTCACCCCTTAGTGCCGGAGCTTTTCATAGCCTCGATATTAGCGGAGGAGAAGTTTCAGCTTGGGGGGAGAATCGACTAGGTCAACTCGGAGATGGAACAACAACCGATAGTTCCACTCCAATTAAGGTCCCTGGACTCTCCGGGATTGTCGGAGTGTCCGGCGGCGATCAGTTTAGTCTTGCTCTGAAGGAAGACGGTACAGGGTGGGCTTGGGGGAGAAATAACTTAGGACAACTTGGAGATGGGACAACGATTGACCGGACAAAGCCGATACAGATCCCTGGTTTAACTCAGATTGTCTATCTTTCAGCTGGTGGAGATCATAGTCTTGCCGTAAAAGCGGACGGGACAGTCTGGTCGTGGGGAGATAATGAGTATGGTCAGTTAGGAATTAGCAAGAATTCAGATTATGAGGTTCGGCCAACCCTGATTGAAGGGTTTAAGGATGTTCATTCAGTATCCGCAGGTTGGAAGCACAGTCTTGCTCTGCAAAGTGACGGAATTGCATGGGCTTGGGGAAATAACCGTTTCGGACAATTAGGGGATGGTACCCAAAAGTCAAAGGACTATCCTGTACGGATCCAAGGGCTGGGGGAAGTGAGTCAACTTGATGCGGGATATGAGTTTAGCTTAGCGATGTTAAAGAATGGCCCAGTTTGGGCGTGGGGAAATAATACCTTAAGCCAGTTAGGAATAAACAGTCCGGATGAGTTTAAGGCGACTCCGGAAAAAATTCCTTCCTTAAATAAGGTCACTGCGATTGCTGCAGGCGGGGCTCATGCTTTAGTCCAAAGCAATCAGTTGTGGGGCTGGGGATTTAATTTTTCTGGACAAGTCGGGAATGGAACAGCTGAGCATACTATTAATCCAATCGAGGTGCTGAGAAATCAATACTTTGGTTCACGGAGCTATTATCGCCTTGCGGGGAATAATAGGATAGAGACCGCGATTGATTTATTATATTAGGTGATTAATTTAAAATTTAAAAAGGATTACATCTATTATGTTCAAATAAAGAGGAGAAATTTAAGTGAGAATTAGAAAAAAGCGGTGGGCCAAACCAGAAATGGAAAAAGATCACAAAGTCATCTATAATCCTACAGAATTGAAAGGAAAATGGAAAGATATTTTTGGCAATGACAATCCAATTCATTTAGAGTTAGGTTGTGGTAAGGGAAATTTCATAACTAAAGTTGCCGAGCTAAATAAAAATATCAACTATATTGCCATTGATGTTTACGATGAAGTATTAGTTTATGTATTAATAAAAGCAAATGAGAACAAGCTAGAGAATATTAGAATTATACCTATAAATATTGAGTTACTTGGTAATGTATTCACTCAAGATGAAATAGAGAAAATATATATTAACTTTTGTACACCCTGGCCTAACAGAAGACATCAGAAAAGAAGATTAACCCATCCCAATTTTCTAAGAATATATAAGAACTTTCTAAGATTAAAGTCTGAAGTATGGTTCAAAACTGATGATGACCTGCTCTTTAAAGATAGCCTCCAGTATTTTAAGGACGAAGGCTTTACAGAAATCTATAAGACTTTTGATTTGCATCAAAGCGATTATGAAGATAATACCATGACAGAATATGAAGAGAAGTTTAGTAGTCAAGGAATCAAGATTAAGTTTGGAATGTTTAGGCATGAAAGTACTGTGAGTACTAAAACAAGTGTATGCCTTTTCATTTTAGTACAAATATATCTTGCTAAGTCATTTTAGAATTACTCAAATAATAACCAGTCTGCTTAGATAAAACAAGATTGCTATAGCTAGAGCAATTGCAGTATTCTTTCCTTATCCAAATGAAAATGAGCCCAATAAAGGAGGAATGAAAAATTGAGCCGAAAGGCGGTTATAGCAGGGGCTACCGGTCTAATCGGTAAAGAACTTGTACAGCTTTTACTAAGTGAGCCGGAATACACCTCCGTAACGTTAATTGTAAGACGACCAACAGGAATAACACATCCAAAACTGCATGAAAAGGTAATAGATTTTGATAACTTAGAGCAAGCAGATGTTAATCTAACCGAGGCAGATGCATATTGCACCCTTGGAACTACAATCAAAAAGGCCGGAAACAATGAAGCTTTCCGCAAAGTTGACTATACTTATCCATTAACACTAGGCCAAATGGCGAAAAAACAGGGAGCAAAGCAGTTATTGATTGTAACTTCGATAGGGTCAAATTCATCGTCTCGTTCTTTCTACACTCGCGTGAAGGGAGAAATTGAGGAGTCGCTGCGGGGACTTAACCTTCCGACACTACAAATTTTCCGTCCATCTCTTTTGCTAGGGAACCGTGAGGAATTTAGGTTTGGCGAGGGGATTGCATCATCCATTTCTGTAGTAATTTCACCCCTATTATCGGGATCATTGCGGAAGTATAAACCTATTCAAGCACGATCTGTTGCCAAAGCGATGCTACGTGCGGCACTAAGTGGCCGTTCTGGTATCCATATCTTCGAATCAGATCAGATCGCGCAGTTAAGTGAACCTTCTAAAAGTAGTTAGAATCAACACTTTAAGGTATTTTTATGATTCCAATTTTATTCATATATTTTCGTTGATTCTTCTTGGGGTTAAAAACCGAGCTATTCGATTTGGATAGCTTTTTTTGTCCTACTACTTTTTGCCTTGTCCTGCCAAGTGTCTAATATAAATATCAAACTTGCTTCTGTTGCAAGGAATGTCATGGGAGTATCTGGTCGGGCAATGATTGATGCTATTATCCAAGATGTAAATGACCCGGCACTATTAGCGGCACTAGCAAAAGGTAGGCTCAAAAATAAGAAAGAAGCTCTCGAAAAAGCACTTAAAGGGCTTATAGGTTCTCATCAAAAGACTGATTCTCGCGGCCCAGCTAGAACACATTGACTTTTTAGATCAAAAGATTGGTGAGCTCGATCGAGAAGTGATGAACCGAACGCTCCCTTTTGAGAAAGACCTGGAATTCCTAGATACTATACCGGGTATTGGCCGACGTTCTGCTGAAGAAAATTATTGCTGAAATTGGAACCGATATGAATCGCTTTCCAAGCGATGCCCATCTTTCATCATGGGCAGGGATGTCTCCAGGTCAGAATGAAAGTGCAGGTAAACGAAAATGCGGTCGAACGCGAAAAGGAAATAACGCTCTAAGAAGAACCCTAACAGAAGCTGCTCGGGCAGCAGCCCGAACAAAGAATACGTATCTTTCAGCAAAGTATCATCGAATAGCTGCTCGAAGAGGAGCAAATCGTGCTGCAGTTGCAGTTGGCCATACGATTTTAGTCACTATTTACAACATGCTCAAGAACCGTGAAGAGTACAAAGACCTTGGGGTAGATTTCCTGGACCGACGAAAAAAGAACTATACAAGAAAACGATCATTAAAGACCTTACAGAACTTAGGAATTGAAGTTATAGTAAACAACCCGGAAGAATTGACAATTGCCAATTGAAAATTAAAAGAATCTAAATACCCAAGGGCGAGTATTTGATTTTAAAGATTTGAAGCTTATGGGTCTGGGGGGACGCCAAGTAGGTGGCGACCATAGGAGCCATTTGAAAAGTAACCTTTCAGGATGGGTTACTTTCTTAACCCAAAGCAAGACTTATACTATAGCTTCGATTTTCCAAAAATGTAGTCGAGGCTTTTTTATTAGATAGGTATGCTACTCGTTGTAATAATGAAGTAAAAAATGTTAGTTTATAGAGGAATATTGGGAAGCATGATGAAATATAAGGTATGAATTTATAAGAACTAAGGAGAAAGGATTACAAAAATGCCATCTTATCGAAAATTCGGAATCAACCCATTGCTTATTCATATTGTGACTGGGAAAGAAATTTCTGAAATTCCAGTAAGTCCTTCCGGAACTAGCTTACCTGGAAATTACGGAAAAGTTATTTCCAAAAGAATGAGCAAATTAAAAATGACTAAAATCAAAAATAGTTATACTTTAATGTGTAATAATTGTGGTCGCAAGGGAAAATACGACTTAGGCAGGATCGTGATTGATTTAGAATATTATAGGAAAAATTCTTCTCAACAAATAAAGGAAACTGAGGAAGATTCCACTGGTATGGAGGGCTTTCAATTCAGTGGTTATTTTCGTTGCCATCATTGTAATGCTGCCGGTCAATGGAGTTTACCTAATGTCACAAAAACTATGCTCCAGATTGCAGTCATTGGAGGTACTTTAGGTGCACGAGCTGGTATGAATAAGGAAAGTATTGCATTTGGTAAACAAACTTTAGCAGATGGAAGTTCCTTTTGCTTTGTTACTGATGCAGAAGAACATTATTTAGGAATCTTGCTGCAAGAACCAAATAATGCCTGGATTTGGAACCGGCTCGGAAATGCCTATTATAAAGGTGACCGTCAGGACTTAGCTGTAGTAGCTTACGAACAATCTTTGAAATACGATCCAGCTCAAATGGAATCTCATTATTCCTTGGGCCGGATTCTTTATGAACATGGTGAAATGGAAGCTGCAGCATCTCATTTACGACGGATGCTGCTTACTGCACGGAGTTATGATAGGCTTGATCCTATAGATTTTCGTAATATATTAGCAAGAGGACTTCATATTTTGCTGGATATCTTTGATGATGCAGAAAAACTTTTTGATTTTATACCTAAAGCAAATGAGTTTGGCGATACCAATTCAGAGATGAATTATAATAAGCAAGTACCTGTTTATCTGGATCTTGATCTTGATTTATCTACATTTGAAGGGTTTTACCCAATAGCTGAAATGTATATGGGAGAACGACGAACAGAATTAGCGGTTAGTAAGCAAACTCTAATTTTACCGGGAAAGAAACAAGGGCAGGTTATACACCCAAAAAAGAAGAAACCACCAAAAAAGAAAGCAAAGAAGAGACATTAGGCCAGAAACGGCTTCAATTATCTTCTCCGTATGGGGAGGTTTTCTATTTTTGTACATGGCTTGTTTACTAGTAAATTATCTCCGGGGGAAAATCGGAAGTGACGAAAAGTCCTTCGCCCGGGAACGTGATTTTACGACATATATACTCGACAGGTTGATGTAAATGAATAAAAGCAGGCAACTTGTAATTGAAAAAATAGCTGAGAATGTTAGAGATGAGTGCAATGTAATAGATGCAAATTTTTAAGGAATTTTCTTTAAACCTTAATTAAAAAAAAATAGTAGGTATTTGTTAAAATAAAGCGAATTATAAGTTGAGGGACCTTTATAGTTTATCTAATGAAATATGTATATCTTAATCGTTAAGAAGGAAAGATCAAATTATGAGTGAACAGTTACTTAAACCGATCCAAGAGGCAACGTACTTAACAGTAACCAACGCCTGGCGTTATCGTTCGATTTTACGGTATTTTTATGAGCAACATGAGCGGCTGAGGCATTATTTAGTATTGGAAGAAATTTATTTGTATTTAAGGGAAAAACCTCACTTTCGAGATTATTCGGAGGAGCAACTTCAGCAGGATCTGGACCAACTTGTCAGTTGGAAAAATCTTATTCCTCGACAGGATACTGGAAGGGTTACAAGCATCGAGGAGTTTAAAAAACGAAAATTTCGTTACCAGCTCACTCCTTATACCATTGAAATTGAGAGAATGGTTCTCGGTTTAGAGAATCTGGGAGATGGCTTTGGGGGATCATTGGAACGAACCCTTTTCGACCGTTTGTTAGAAAACCTTATCAAATTGACCTCGTGTAAAGAGCGGCAGGGGCTTTCTCACTATGCCATCTTTGATAAGACGGATGAGGAAATTCATCTTCTTTGGCAAGACCTATATGAAGATTTTAGACGTTTGACCGAAAATGCAACGGACTATCTGGCCCATTTGTATAGTGAAAAAGTGGAAGAACAAATGTTAACCGAAGCGTTTTTGGTCTATAAAGAGGCCCTCACAGAGTACTTGCGTAACTTTATGACTAGTCTTCAGCGAACTTCCTTCCGTATTGAGGGGCTACTTCAAGATGTTCTGGAAGGATTTCAAGTAAATTTAGCTGAGCGTTTAACGGATTATGAATTATCCATTCCACGCATGGATATGAGACCATCTCGTGAACATTTAGTCGAACGTTTTTTACGGGAGTGGGATAGTCTTAGGACTTGGTTCATTGGTGATGGATCCCGAGATAGTGATCTCATCTATTTACAAAATGCAACTAATGAGACCATTCGACGGTTAACTCGGTTTGCTCAACGTCTAGGGGAATCGCACCATAGCATGCGCAACCGAAGATTAGATTATCTGCACCTTGCAGGGATGTTCTCGAGATTAGACTCGCTTAAAGAGGCGCATGAACTTTCTTCATGTATTTTTGGTGCTTTTAATACTCGACACCTTTTTGTTGATAGACCTAAACAAACGGAAAGCTTTGAGGTCGAAGTGTGGGATGAGCCCCCGGCCCAAGTCCAGATTCGGCCTAAAGTACGATCATATAAGGAAAAAACTCGACCAAATGCTGTCCTCGATCAGAGCGAGCAAAAAAAATTGGCAATGGAGGCATATCTGGAAGAGAAGACGTTAGAAAAGGATTTGATAACAAACTTGATAGAGAACCATCAAATTGTTCTTCGGAATTTACCCGAGGTAAGTTCCTTTATTCGAAAGACCCTTTTGAGTTGGATTGGGAAATGCATGGCAAATCCAGAGCGAAAGAGTAAGACAGAAACTGGTCAAACGGTCTTTCTTAAAAAAGCTTCGAACCACTCGATAAGGCTCCAGTGTGAGGATGGAATTCTCGAAATGCCTGACTTTATCCTAACCTTTGAAGAACGAGCGGAGGCAGCCCGATGACTGAAAGAAAAGGGTTTGATGATCTTGCCCGAGAGGCTCTGATTACCTTGCTGGAAAACTTCTGGATTCTGCGTGAGCAAGACCCTGACGCCTACCAAACGATTCGCGACCGTGAAAATATGTTAAAAGATTATCTGCTAGATAAATTAGGGTATCACCTTATAGTTCACCGTTATTTTGCCAAACTCGAGAAAATACCCGCTATTCCCGAAGCTTGGATGGGAATCGAAACCTTTCAAAGCCCAAGGGATTATGCTCTTCTTTGTTGTGCCTTAGCTTATCTCGAGGGAATTACTGGGTATGAGCAATTCCTGCTTTCCGATTTATGTTCAGAAGTACAGGCTCTTTATCCGGGTGAACTCGGTTTAGATTGGCGAAATTATGAACATCGTAAATCCCTCGTACGGGTTCTCCAGCTCCTGGTGGGTCTAGGAGTACTAACGGTCGTGGATGGGGATACCTCCTTATTCAACCAAAGTGAGGGAAACGAGGTGCTTTACGAGGTCTCTGTAGTTGCACGGTACTTTATGCGGTCCTACCCAAAAGATCTATTTCATTTTCAGACGAAGGAAGAAATCCTCGCCGCAGAAATCTTTGAGGGTGAAGGTGAATCTACCGGTGCTCGCAGACGTAATCGTGTGTATCGGCAGCTTCTGCTTTCCCCGAGCATGCACCGTGAAGAATCTGAAGAAGGGGACTTTCTGTATTTAAGAAATTTCCGGACACGAATTGCGGATGATCTTGAAAAGCACACGGGGCTACAACTTGAGGTCTATCGGAATACCGCGATGCTTTGTGCATCAGAGCCCCGTTCAATTCAAACCCTTTTCCCAGATCAAAAAGGAATTTCAGATATTATCCTTCAGTTTGCCGCCTTTACTCGTTCTCAACTTGCTGAAGAAAAGTGGACTTGCGATTCTATGGGGTGTGTTAACCTGACCCTGCTTGAGTTTGAGCAAGCAGTAAAGTTCTGTAAAGAAACCTACAAAGAGGGCTGGAGCAAACAATACCGTGAGGGTCTTATTAAAGAGATCGCAAAGGAACTATTGGAACATCTGGTAGACTGGAAGTTTGCTAAAGCAGGAGAGGAGAGGCATATCATCAGGATACTTCCTGCACTTGGACGACTCGCTGGGGACTATCCGAAAGATTTTTGGGATAAACAATACTCAAATTCCGAAGGACCAGAGTTATTGGAGGTCTAGACCCATTAGAATTTCCACTAAGGGAGGATGAACGTGAATCGTTGGCAACTAGCGAGAGCCGGACTATTTAACTTTTGGTACTATGATGAGGAAGAATTTCATTTTTCAGATGGGAAGCTCCTCTTACGTGGAACAAACGGCTCAGGAAAATCCGTTACAATGCAAAGCTTAATCCCAGTGCTTCTGGATGGTCGAAAAACTCCAGATCGTCTCGATCCCTTCGGCTCACGTGCTCGTAGGATGGAGGACTATCTATTAGGCGAAAAGGAAGTCACTGAGCTCAATGAACGGACAGGCTATCTCTATCTTGAGTATCAACGACCAGGCACGAAACAATATCTAACAACGGGAATAGGACTTAAGGCGAAGAGGCAAAGCCCCCTCGATTTTTGGGGATTTGTCATTTGGGATAACCGGCAAATAGGAAATAACCTTCTTCTATATAAGAC
>JAJZSC010000098.1 GCA_021849995.1 Bacillota bacterium
ATAACATCGACGATTAAATTAATCATAACAAAGATAGCCGCTACCAGTAAGACCACACCCTGAACCACTGGAAAATCGGACTTCAGGATGGAAGCAACTGTATAAGCGCCAATCCCTGGCCAGGAAAAAACGGTTTCCGTCAGCACTGCTCCGCCTAAAAGGCTGCCAAGCTGTAAGCCAATAACTGTGACAATAGGAATCAAGCCGTTGCGCAAAGCATGTTTATAAATCACTTTGCCCTCCCCGATTCCTTTAGCCCTTGCGGTTCGGATATAATCCTGTTGTAAGGTTTCCAGCATGCTGGAACGCGTCATTCTGGTAATGATCGCCATGGAATACATAGCCAAAGCACTCGCAGGGAGGATAAGATGCCGTAAAGCGTCCTTAAAAGCATATACGTTACCAGAAATCAGGCTGTCAATCAGATAGAATCCGGTAATGCGTACGGGCTGCAAAAGCGGGTCAATTCTGCCCGAGGAAGGGAGCCAATGCAGGGAGCCTGAAAACAAAATTATAAGCAAAATTCCGAGCCAAAAGATTGGCATAGAAACACCGACCAGGGCTAGCATCATCCCGAAATTATCGAAAATAGAGTTCTTTTTGACTGCGGAGATTACACCAATTAGGATGCCGAAAAAGGAGGCAAGGATAATAGCAACAACAGCCAGCTCAATCGTAGCAGGAAAACGGGCCATTATCTCTTTGATAACAGGGGTCTTTGTATAGTAAGAAGTCCCAAGGTCACCGGTAAGTGCGCCCTTAAGAAAATGCAAATATTGCAGATAGATGGGATCATTCAACCCGTTGGCCTGACGCCACGCCTCTGCAGCCTCCTGAGTTGCGTGCTGGCCCAAAACAATCGGAGCGGGATCCGGTGAAAAAACGCGCATGATAAGAAATACAATGATTGATACCCCTATCAGCACGGGAATTAACATCAAGATTCTTTTTAAGATATATTTGAGCATCAGCAACAACCTTTCATGGGAAATAAAGAAAACCGGGAACCGGCGCAGACCGGTTCTCGGCAGTTCCTAATTATAATAGATCAACGAGAGTAATTCTTATTTCTTTGATACTCCTGCAAGGGGAGTTATCCCGGTCATATGGAAATAGAAATTCTGTACATTGGGTCTATAGGCACAAAGGGTTTGTGCGTGGGAAATCGGAAGCCAAGGAGCCTCAGCCGCTGCAATTTTTTCGAGTTGGGTGTAGATTGCATTACGCTCAGCACCTGCTGGAGTAGTCAAACCTTTAGCAATTAAGCTGTTGAATTGGTTATTTTTATAAAGAGCAATGTTCATGGTTGGGTCGTCAATGGATAAGAGGTACAAGAAGTTGTCCGGATCTCCGTTATCACCAATCCAACCATAGAAAGCGATATCATAATCTCCTGCTTTTACTTTTTGCTTATAGGTGGTCCAGTCAAAGGAATCAATAGTAACTTTAACACCTACTTTAGATAGGTAACCCTGAATTGCTTCGGCCAGAGCCTGCCCGGTAGCAGCATTATAAGGTCTTGGATTGGTATAGGTGATCATGTGCAAAGAAGTTACACCAGCATCTTTTAAGGTTTGGGCAGCAGCAGTTGGATTATAAGCTACTTGAGAGATGCTCTTATCATAACCTTCCATAAAGGTAGGCAGAATTGAATTTGCAGGTTCAGAATAACCCTGATATAGACTCTTCACTAATTCCGGAACATTAATCGCCTGAGATAAAGCCGTCCGGATCTTTGGATCATTAAAGAGCTTTTTGGAGGTATTATAAGCCATGTAATTGATATTCATGCCCGGTGCCTGGAAGATCTTATTGCCGGCATCAGTAATCTGCTTAACCACCGTGGCATCGATACCATCAATGATATCAGCCTCGCCATTGTTCAAAGCAACAACACGCGCTGAGTTGTCTTTAATGAATTTGAAGATAACATTCTTAGTAAGAGCCTTGGTACTCCAGTATTCATCATTGCGAACTAAAACGATGCTTTGGTCTTTATCCCATTTGACAAACTTGTATGGACCTGTACCGACCGGCGCTTGGTTGACATTATTGTTATTATCTTTTAAGGCCTTAGGACTGACCATTGGTGCAGACATAATCATGGCCAAGTTAGCAAGGAAAGGCGTACTGGGAGAAGTCAAATTGACTTTAACAGTATACTTGTCCACTACCTCAACATTCTTAACGGAGCCGTAAACGAAAGAAGCATAAGCCATATCTTGAGTAACTTTAGGCGGCAACTGGCGGTCGATGTTGAACTTTACAGCATCGGCATCAAACTCAGTCCCGTCTTGGAACTTAACACCCTGTTGAAGATTGAAGGTATAAGTTAGACCGTCAGGAGAGACAGTCCAGCTTTTTGCTAGGCTTGGCTCAACCTTGGTGGAATCCTTGTTGTACTTTAAAAGTCCTTCGTAAATATTACTCATTACCTTGGCAGACTCACCGTCGTCAACCAGTGCAGGGTCTAGACCCCGGGGCTCTGAGCCCTGAGCATAAATTAAAGTATCATTGGGATTTGGAGCACCGCTGCTCCCAGTGCTGCCCGTGCTTCCCCCTGTGCTGCTGCCGCATCCAACTAGGACAAGTGATGCAGCCAGAGCAAATGCAATAATCTTCTTCACTCTTTTCATTTTGTTCCTCCTATTTTTTTCTTTTTTGTGGTAGAATACCTCGAAAAAGTGGTTCAAATCCCGGCAATAAGCCGTTTTGGAATAGTTATTATTTTCTCCTGCTGTTTTACAACAATTTTCAAATTCATTATACCAATAGGATTGGACGAAACTAAAGAAATAAAAATGAGAAAAAGTAAACTAAAGATCTGGTTAAACCAAAACCCCCGAGGGATTTTTCCCTAGGGGGTTGTTGGCGATTCACTCTGAATCCAAGAATATCGATTTTTCGGTCTTCCTGTTTTTTGGTAACTCGGTATAGGCTGTACTTTGCCCTCTTGTATAAGATAGGTCAGGTATCGATAAACAGTAGGAGTGGCTAGTCCTAATTCTTGCGAAATCTCCTCCACTGTGGAAGATTGCCCACAAGCTATAAGATATCGTTCGATATAGGACAGGGTTAATTTGCTGATTCCTTTGGTTACAAATGCTTCATATTGAATTTTTGGCGTTGATTTGTAAGTTATAATCATATCCAACAATCGCTTATGCAATTGAACACGCGCAATTAAATCCGGAGCTTTGACAGGTTTCAGCGCAAAATCCGTAGCTCCTTCATCTAGAAAACGATCAGCAATTTCTTGCCTTTCGTCAACCGTAAGTACAAGAATAGGTACCTGTTGATCATGTTTACGAATCAGTTGAACCGTTTCTAGGCCATCCATTTCAGGCATATGATAATCAACTAAAATGATATCCGCGCCATGGTTAAGGAAGCCCTTAATTCCCTCTCTACCATTAGAATAGGTCACGGGATCCCAACCGACAAATGTAAATATTTCACTTAACATATAGCGTATAGACTGATCATCATCCATAATTAAAATTCTCATTAGCTTTCTCCCCGTGGCAGGGTCAGCCAAACCTTAGTTCCCTGCCCCACCTTACTTTCTATATTTACGGTTCCACCATGTCCTTCCGCAACCTGACGTACAAAAGCCAGGCCGGCACCTGGATGGTTTTTTGTACTGTAGCCTATCTTCCAGATTTTTTTGATCTTTTCTGGCAAGATACCGCAACCGTTGTCTTCAACCTCTATTTTTACTTCATTTTTCAAAGTGTTTGTTCGCAAGACCACCCTTGCGTTTTCTTGATCCTGAACAGCATCCAATGCATTATCAATCAAATTTATGATTGCTCGAGTCATCCTAATTTTATTGATATAAACGCTAATATGAGGATCTCCTTGCATTTCAATTTCCATCGATAAATTCGTCCCACTAAAATGGCTCGCTCGAATATAGTCGATAAGTTCTTTCACCTCACACCAGTCCTTCTGGTCCTCATACAAAATTTCAGAAACCATTTTGCTCATCGAATGAATGGAACCATAGATCGCATGACAGTATTCTTGCATCTTAGGATCCGGCCAGCGTATCTCCATCAATGAAACTAATCCTTCAATCGCAGCCAGGGGTGTCTTAAGGTCATGAACAAGATGGAGAACTTCTCGTCCTGAACGGGATTCCTGGGCCTCAAGTTGAGCACGGTGCAGTTCCTGTGAAATAGCCCACTTCTCCATGTATAAAATTAAGTAAACCCATAAGGTAATTGCACTGGCTACGAAGATGAAAAACAATACATTTGCATAAAGGGCGAGAACCTCACCAAATCCCATTTGAACTGCCGCTTGTTTTACCTTTGACGATAAGGAACCCTGTCCAAAACCATACCGAGTTAAGTAAGGGACTTGATTTAGCCAAGTTACACCAAAAATAAGTTGGGAGAAAACCAGTAATTTCATTCCCAAATTTAATTTATTTTGACTCAATTTCTGCATGACCACGATTGTTATCCAGAGAAAGACATCTGTGGCCCCAAAACTATAATGTAATGGGGTCATCTGATTGACAAGAATGTAAGCAAGCGGTACAACAATCAGAGGAATGATGGTTTTAAATTCGGACCGGTTAAAAGCCTCTGCCATTCCATCTCCCAACATAACCACACTGAGAAACTGTGGTGTGGAAACGATGGTATTAATAGATACAACAAGAAACGCATTGATCATTATGGCATTTCCATCTGTTTTATAAATCATCGCTTGGAGTGATTGATCCAATCCTAGAAGTTGAGGCTTTATCCAATAGGGAATAAAGATTCCTAACAAAAATAAGCTAACCCCTATCCAGATTTTCCTTGATCTCAGCGCTTTCCCCACCACATAACCACCTTCAATGCCTATGTTCAACATGAAATCGGAATATAATTAGTTTTAATCAATTTAAGAATTATTATCTATGGCGACAGCATTCAGCGTTAAGAAATTGCCACTAAGACGACAAATCCAAAATGTTAATAAAGATTCTTGGTGGAATAAGTAGAAAAAGCCATCTCTTATAATGTAACCCAAGAGATAGCTTCTTTGCCATTAAAATTTATGAGACAGAAGTTTGCACTTCTCCCTACTCAAAGATCGACTTAAAGTTATATTGAATATAGATTAACAATTTCTTGGCTGGATGTCTAGAGGCATTTTGAAAATTCAATCATTCAATTGAACGGTATTTCGTTTTTAACGTTGCTTGATTGTAACTAGTAACTCCGTTAGAGCTCCAACATATTTGTCTTTAATGCTCTGACAAATTTTAATCGCCGTTTGCTCACTATAGATATATGATCATGTGTAGAACCAGAGATGATGCAGAACGAATCTTTATAGCAGTAAAATCATGGCTTAAGGAGAGACTCAACCTAGAAATTACCCCAATGCGCAATTCCAGCAACAAAGGCGAGAAATCAAACGACTTATGTGTGGCTACCCGTCAAACAATCTACCACCAACTCCACCAGATGCTTAACAGTCACATCACTCGTTTCATTTTTTAAAGCGTGGGCTAACTGCATCATGCAAGAAGGGCAGGCAGAAGCCACAACATTTGCTCCGCTTGCCTGAATGGATTCTACCTTTCTGGCAGCCACCTTCTGGGACAGGCGGTAATGACTAATGTTAAAAGACCCTGCCGAGCCACAACACCGATCCGCCAAACCCATCTCCACGAATTCGTAAGCCGGACTCAGACGCTTGAGTAATTCCCGTGGTGCCGTTCTCCCATTTTTCGTCCTCTTCAGATGGCAGGGATCATGATAGGTTACCTTAACTCCCATCTCCCTAGGTGCTAGTTTAATATCCAAAACCTCCACTAGAAAACGATTTACGTCCATCAATTTACCTGCAAGCTTCCCTGCCTCTTCACTTTCCATGAGTTCTGGATAATCTAGCCAGGTGGTAAGGCACGTGGCACAATCAAAGATAATATAATCCACATCTTCGCGGTTAAACTCCTTAATATTCTTCTCTCCTAGGATCTTTCCTGTAGCAAAATCCCCGCTGGCAAAAGCCGGGATCCCACAGCAGGACTGCTCCGGAATGATTACTTCAACCCCATAGGCCTTCATAATTTTTAGGATGCTATATCCCACATTATGGTTGATTAAGTTGGTAATGCAGCCCGTAAAATACGCCACCTTCAAACGGTGCTTCTCTACAGCATTTCTGAACGGAACCTTTTTGTGGAAGGGACCACTAGCAACCGTCGGAAGCAAAGTCTCGATTTTAGCGAAATCCATCGGCATCAAATTCAGTAGCCTGCTGGACCGCAAAAACGTTTGCAAACCCGTTTGCTGGTATAAATATAAACACTTCCCCATTGCATTTAGTCGTCCATTATACTTTAATAGATGGTGAAAAATATTTTTCTTAATAATGGGAAGGCCTCTGTCCGCGACTAATTCTTTCCTTGCCCTCATCACCATCTTGTCTGCTTGTACCCCATTTGGGCAGTTTTCCGTACAAGCTCCACATAATAGGCACGTGGAGAAGATATCAACCAATCTATCATTCCAGATTATTTTACCTGAACGTAAGTTTTCCAGAAGTTCAACTTTTCCTCTAGCGACATAAGATTCCATGCTGGTCTCATAAAAAAGAGGGCAATGAGCCTGGCAACCGCCACACCTACTGCATTTATTCAAGTCCTTGAAGTATTTGTTCTCCATAGCTTTTCTCCTAAAAAATCTTTCCCGGATTCAGAATATTATTGGGATCTACCGCTCTTTTTATGGCTTTTAAGTAGTCAATCCCTACTTCCCCGAGCTCCCACTGTAGGTAAGGTTTTTTCATGATGCCAATCCCATGTTCACCAGACAAGGTTCCCCGTAATTCCAGGGCTGCCAGAAATATTTCCTCCACTGCCTTTTCAACTCGTTCCATTTCTTCTTTATTGCCTTTGTCAGCTAAAATATTAGGATGAAGATTACCATCTCCCGCATGTCCAAATACAGGTAAATGTAACTTATATTTTTCAGCAATTTCCCGTAACCGTCTTACCATTTCTGGAATCTTACTTCTCGGAACAGTAGCATCTTCAGAAATCTTTGTGGGGTTTAATTGCACAATGGCTGAAGAAACAGCCCTTCTGGCTTTCCAAAGTTTTTCCCTTTCTTCCGCTAAAGAGGCTATCTGGATTGTTCGACAGTGATAGTTCTCGCATATTTCTTCAATGACCTTAATATCTACTTCTACTTGGCTCTTCCCACCATCCACTTCAATCAATAAGATTGCTTCGGCATCAAGGGGCAGACCCAAATGATTATAATTTTCCACACAATTTATGGTAATTTGGTCCATTAACTCAAGGGTAGCAGGAATTACCCCGTTACAAATAATTGCTGAAATGGTAGATGCGGCATCGCCCAATTTATCAAATATGACCAGAGCTGTCCGTTTTTCTTTTGGTTTGGGCAACAGGCGTACCGTTATCTCCGTCACGATGCCCAAGGTTCCTTCGCTACCAGTAAGCAACCTAGTTAAATCATAGCCGGTTACGTTTTTTACCGTCCGACCGCCTACATGCATGATCTCCCCCTGGGGTGTTACTACTTCCAAACCCAGCACATAATCTTTGGTGACCCCATACTTGAACGCCATAGGACCTCCTGCATTTTCTGCAACATTTCCTCCCATAGTACAAGTTTTCAGGCTGGCCGGGTCAGGTGGATAAAACAGACCCAGTTTTTCCACCTCCTGGTGAAAATGCCCTGTGACAACACCTGGTTCTACCACGGCTAACATATCTTCCGGACTTATCTCTTTGATCTTATTCATGCGGATTAAAACTAAAGCAACCCCTGAACTGATGGGAATAGATCCTCCGCTAAGTCCTGTACCTGCTCCTCGGGGAAATACGGGAAATTTTTCTTTATTAGCTAGCTTAAGAATCTCCATTACTTCTTTTGTATCAGCAGGAAAAACTACTAGTTCAGGAATCCCCCTTTGAAATGTGCCATCATATGAATAGCAGATTCTTTCCTCTAAACTAGTTAAGACGTTGTCATTACCTACAATATCTTTTATTTTTTGCACAATGTTTTGTTTCAACCCATCATCTCCTTAAAACCATTTATTTACAACATAATGCTTTCAATTTATTAACAGGAGTTATGCACTTGATGGGAATTAATAGAAGTCCATAACCTAAAAAACATTAAGAAATCTACGCTAAATCGACAAAATAGGCTTGACATTTCTGGAAGACCCCCATTATCGTTGTAGATGGTGCTTTTTACCATCACTCTGGCGATATGGGTGATTAAATGAAAAACTCTGTAAACCGTCTTTCGAGAAAAAGGATCATGGTCAAGGTGCGGGAATTTCTGTACTCAAATCAATCTGGGATTAGTCGATCTATCCTTACTGTTTTCCCAGTCGGGAAACCGTAAGCACTCCGGAAGTCCAGCGTGGCTTATGGCTTTTGCTTACATCTGCGGACTAATAAGCCATTCTAGTTCAGCAACTCAAAATGCCAAGTTTTCAACGGAAGCTCCATTTTTACAGCAGCTACTTTCAGGTGAGATCATTACACAATGTGCTTTCAGCCGGTTTTCCTCTAAACCTTTTCAGTGGATACCTTTTCAGTGGTTAAAGTTCTCTTCGGACAGGCTCGCTAGGTTGCAGGAAAGCAAGGATAGCCAGTTGACCGACGGAGATATCATTGCCCTTGACGATACCAAGATTGAACATCTTCACGGTAAAAAAAACTCTTTTCTGTGTTGGCTCTTTGTTAGTTCGTATAAGCGCCATATTTGGTTGCATTAATCTTGTACGCAACATGGGAGTGTAATAAAGAAGGCGCCGAACAAGCCCCATCCCCCTGCGAAGTGGTTAGGTTCTTCTTCAACGCCAGTTGT
>JAJZSC010000099.1 GCA_021849995.1 Bacillota bacterium
GCGTGTTGGATACTATGTTCAATGCTTACAAATGCTTCTATGGTAACCCAGATAGCCGTACTCATGACCACGGCACTAATGCTCGCAAGGAAGTAGAAAAAGCCCGTGAACAAGTTGCTTCACTTCCAGGAATTGCCAAAAATGAAGTAGTATTCACTAGTGGAGCAACCGAAAGCGACAATCTTGCCGTTTTCGGTCTTGTCGAACATGGAATTAGTACAAATAAAAAGCATATCATTACCACAGCCATTGAGCACAAGGCTGTTTTGGAGCCATTAAAACAATTAAAGAAACTCGGTTTCGAGGTGGAATTCCTTTCTACTGATGCTAGTGGTCGGATTAACCCTCAGACACTTTTAAGCAAAGTACGACCCGATACTCTGATGGTCAGCGTGATGCATGCCAATAACGAAACCGGTATCATCCAGCCAGTAAAAGAGATTGGCAACGCACTATGGGATACTGACACCTATTTTCATATCGATGCCGCACAGAGTTGTGGAAAATTAGTGGACGAGCTGAAAATCATGAAATACGACCTGCTTTCACTCACTGCTCATAAAATGTATGGGCCACAAGGTATTGGCGCTCTGATCTTACGTACAAAAAAATATAAAAAGCCTCCAATTAAACCAATTATATTTGGAGGGGGACATGAAGGTGGCCTTCGGCCCGGAACCCTGCCTGTAGCCTTGATTGTTGGGCTTGGAAAGGCATGTGAAATTGCCGAACACGAACACGCCAAGAATCTGGAGACCTACAACACAACAAAAAAACAGATCATGGAAGCCCTGACTTCATTAGGTGTAGGATTTGAGATTAATGGAGATCCCCAATACTGTATGCCAAACACTTTAAACATCAGCTTTCTTGGCGTTGATTCAGAAGCTCTCATGCTTGCTACAAGGCACTACTGTAGTATTTCAAACGGTTCAGCCTGCACATCTACGGACTATAGCCATAGCCATGTATTAACTGCTATGGGGCTAGCGGATGAGCGGATTGAGAGTGCAATTCGGATTAGCTGGGGAAAAGACACTTTTGAATTATCACTATTTAGAAAACTAACCGATAATATTAGCGAACTCGTCTGACGAAAGGGGGATTGGGGTACACTCAATCCCTTTCGTCTTCATAGCAAAGAAGGAGGTGCCTAAAATAAAGCAAAAGCTTTCCTCTGCTAGGATAGACCAAGTTTTTCTGCTATCTTATTAATCACTCCCAGTGCATATTCAGAAAAAGATTGAATAAAATTATCTTGATAAAAAGTATTCAATCTTTGTTCTGCTTCATTTACGGTTTCAGTTGGCAACAACGTTAATTCAGAGAAGTTAATTCGACATCTCTCAATTATCATTTTTGAGAACTCGCATTCAATAGACCCAGGATGATCAACGATTATTTCATCTAAAAAATGTATCTTTTCAGATAGAATATGAATTCCTAAATTTTCATTTAACTCTCTCGTAATAAAAATAAAATTAAAAATAGAGTTGGCGTATTTTTTTATCTCCGTAGAAGGATAGTGCGTAACTATAGTATCTCCAATTGTAATACTATATTTACCACTTTTATTTATAATAAAATGTTCATCACTAAATCTTTCACTTTCAGAAATATATGCCTTCAATTCGTTCATCTTGCCATTAACTATTCTAACAGTGTTAGCATTAATTTCAAAATAATTATAAATAGTAGCAAGCGATTTGCATCGAAACATATAGTTTTCTGGGCTGTCAAAGTCCTCGATCTTATATTGTGCAGTTATCCTTGTTTTCGAAATCTTACTACGTGAGAAATAGCTCTTTGACTGGTCGACTGCTTTTGTATACCAATCACTATCTTTCACAACTCCCAAAACCTTTTTGATACTTTTATCACTTTCGAAGACAGTAAATATAACAGCTAATAGATATGCACCATATATTTTCCGATAGTCCTTTTTTGTGTTATCTGTATATCTAAATAAAACCTCGGTAACATATTTCATAATCAAAATTTTAGGAACGACATTTGAATCTCGCATTATTTTTTTGATAAAGTTATGAATTATACTTTTCTCGACGTGATCAACGTTAGCATTAGGGTTAAATAAACCTTTAAAACTCTGACTTGGTGATTCGCTATTAAGTATATCTAAGACGATGCTTAAGAATTTATTTATATTCTTTAGACTTTGTATCATAAAAGCATTATTTCGAATAGCTTTAATAATATGTTCCCCTTCATAATGCTTGACACCTTCTATTTTGACTTCATAGATTGAAAAATCTTCTCTAAACTGTACACTTCGATACTTATCAATTTTGAAAAGACTGCAATACAAATAGTGTTCAAGCAGTTTTGTGGTAGAATATTCCGATATTTCATTTAACTTGAAGGACAGTATTTTAAAATTCTTCCATTCATCTCTAATTGTTTGGTTCGAATCTTGACTAAAAAGATATCCTTTAAATTCATCTTCGGTATCCAATTTAACGCCTTTCAAATTGACATCTAAAAAATAATTGATACTATCATTGGCAGTATCATTTGTATTTACTATGAGATTAAACTGGCTTCTTTTTAAATTGGATAAAAAGGCGTCACAATCATCAGGTGTTCGTAACATATCTAAATGTTCAAATTGGCTCCATAGTTTATGATATTGCTGGCGTTGGTTGAACACATCAGAATCTTCTATCAGAGCTTTAATGTCAGGATTTAAGTTATCGATCGTAAAATTATTTTCTATTAGTATGTTAAACTTATCAAAATTAGCTATTTCCAAATTGCATGTATCAAAAATATCCAGTTCTTGACTAAACCTATTTCTTATATAATATATTATCATTAATAATACGGTAATGCGTTGTTGCCCATCGATAACTTCATATTCTAAAGGTGAGCGTTTATTGAGAATGATATTACCTAAAAATCTATCTCTATGGCTAATATCTGACATTAATTCTATCAAGTTCTCTTTTTGCCATCGAATTTCTCTTTGGTAATCTGGGATGATATATTTTCTGTCCTTAGCGAGATAGAAAACGGCGTGTGATTCATCTCCACGTACTATAGTGACCTGGGCTGTTTCGTTTTTAAGAAAATCCCCAATACTTAATATTGTTCCAAAAATATTTGACACAATGTTTCCCCCTTTTCAAGATGTCTAATATTTATCACTTCCACTATTCTCAAATCTGAAAGAGTCCTTAGCTTGGTACATTAGAAACGATCTTTCAATTCCAAAGATTCTTAATCTATTCAATTGCCACTTAAAAGTCTACTATTCAAATCAGTTAGTTCATTTATCCAAGTTTTAGGTCATCAGAATCATAAATCTTATTGTACAATACCTTCTGAATTTTTGCCGTCTTGGCATTGTCCTTCACACATTCTATAAAGTCCTTAAAATCGGGGTTCACATTACACAATTTATTGATGGTTTCCCAGTCCAATGTTTCTTTCTGCTTTGCAGGAATTATGACTTCTGAATCATCTGGATTAATAATGTCAAGTCTAATGATTCCAATTCCAAAAGAGTTTGATAACCGTTTCAGTTCTTGAAGAAAATCATCATCTTTTTCTAGAAAAGCCGTCGCTAAATACCCTTCATGAGCCCATGATGAATTGGAAACTGCTTGGAAGAAATATTCTCTGAGGTTTGATGAAGTAAGTTCTTTTTTTAATTCAAAAGAGTAAAGCTTTAAAGGTAGAAGCCCCATTTCTTTTGATAACTCAATTAATTCTTTGTCCCATATTCCAACTGGAAAAGATACGCCGACAAGGTCTGGATGTATCCATTCTCTGAACCGGTCTTGTTTCCCAGATCTCAGATGATTAATGGTTCTAGTATAAACCCTGCTTAGGTATGTATAGGAGAAATACGTAATATGTTTATGCAAGTCTCTTTCGTCGAACTTTACCAGATGCCTTTTAGTCTCATTTTTTATTGGCAGAAGATTTGACGCAGATATACTTTTAAGTGAAAACTCTTTAGGCCGTACTTGCTCATTGACTGTAAATTTACTTTTAGGGTTGTCCTTTATATCAATTATGAGCTTCCTTCCGATAGTTACCCAGGGAGACTTTCCAACAAAGCCTCCCTTCTTTTCATAGCCACGTTCAACACCATACTGCCAAATTTCAGAGGTTGTCATTGGTCTTCCACATTCCTTAATAATTTGCTCAGCAAAATCTTTGAGGGTATACTTTTTCATATAATACACCACATTTCTTCTTGCAAAATCATTCTTAAATATACCGCGCATTGAAAGCATGGCTAACACTAATGGTAGGCCTTCAAATAGTTTTCGAAGGCCATTTTCTTCTATTTAAATGCCAATTCCCAAAAGGCCTTATCTCTAATCATAACAGGCTTTGCTCCAGCCCCGATACTAACAATGCTAAAATGCTTTTGAAGTTTCTTAATTTGGTTCAGAATGTTATCCTCTTCTGCCTTTGATGAGGTGTTATAAATATTACGAACGTCCTTGTTACTGATATCCGATACATTATGAACTACCCAAGTAAGAATATAGTTGGCATATTCATTATCCGAAGTGGAGAAGTGGCTGAGCAACTGAGTAGAAAGTATGGTCCCAACACCAAACTCCCTACCCTCTTTTAATATTTTCTTTAAAGATTTGAAATCCTTCGATAAGAAATTATCTGCTTCATCCACCAGGATCACCTTTTTGATTTCACGGAATTGTCCCTTAATATTACTGTGACCAGCCATTTGCATTTGATTGTAGAAAATATCTAGAGTGATGGCCACAACCAGGTTTTGAATGCTGTCATCATATCCCGAGAGGTTAATTACCGTTACACCATTTATCACCTCAAATAAGCTTTGTGTATTTGCTGAATTCGGTTCAAAAATCTCATACTCAAATAGCTTATTCAGGGCAGAGTAAAGGCTATCGTCCTTCTTAATATCATCATTTAATTCGTAAACCCGATAAACATCATGGATAGTCGGTGCTGATTGATTCCAGGTGTTTTTATTGTGCTTTTGAATCCCGCGTTTTTCATAGGCAGCCATGATCAGATCCTTCAGGGTCGTTTGTTGTTTTACCCCCAAACCGAATCCTGCTGCGATGGTTTCTACCAGACTACCGGCAGTATGCAGGGGCAGTAAATGCCTGGGATCCTCGTTTAGATAAAGGGCCAACGGGTTATAGGGTAGATGAAAGAGGTTTAGTACTTTAGCATTGGTGGCAGCAATAAAGTCTGGTTTAATGTAGTCTCCTTTATAATCAAAGATCAGAATCCCAATAGGAGTGCCGTAAACATTATCCGCTTGATGTTGGTAGAGTTGAGTTATTACCGATTTGGTAAACTGTGTTTTGCCAGTACCCATTGTGCCAATAATGCCAGTATTAGTGTGCATCTGCTTGTCCGTGTTAGTTGGGAACCAGTAAACAGGTTGATTGTTTTCATGACTGGTTCCGAATAAAATCTCAAGAGGTTTACCAATTACCTCCCGCACTACACTGGCGGGCATTGCATTTGTTTCTTGTGCTACTTTACTAAGCTGATACATATCCGCTTGATGTGTCGCCACCCCTTTAGTACCATCAATCTCTTCAGTCACTGGGGTTCCCTCTTGCTGGGTTCTGTAGGTTTTGTATAACAACCTGTCTTGATTAAAGTCCGACTCCCCGTTTAGATACTTTTTCTTCAGATCCTCCACGGGCGGCGTAATGTTATTAAAACCATCTTGCTCAGTCAATTCTAGCACCAGAACATCATTTTCCAGGCATTCATTTCTAAAATGAATGCCCTTTTTAAAGGAAATCACTGCACCTTTCCCAATGTACCGATCCAATCGATGGCTGATTATATAATCATCGGACAGAAGTTTTTGCCGAATGTCACCATTAATGACCCAATCCCATTTTTGTTCTGGCCATACATCATAAAGCTTCATTTTTTCAGCACTCACAATAGCTAATTGAATTAGGAAATTGCGGTACATGCAACGGGTAAATAGGCCCTCAGAAAAGTCCTCTGAGTTTTCTGCAGTATCTTTTCTCAAATGATCATCTATTAGTTGACTAGTTTTATGAACTTGATTAACGGCAGTAGCCATAATCCCTGAATCATTATGCCCAATCTTAACTTCCACTGGATAGTAATAAATCTCAACTTGACCGTCCTTTTCTGCGATACCCACCAGCAATAAATCGTCACTGTAGGAGCCTTCTCCGCCCAGATTTTTCGTCGAGAACAAACCCTCACTCTTTTTGAGTCCGACCCCTCCTGAGACCCGCAGAATCTCCTCCAGAGAAATAGGAATCCAGATTATATCTGGATGATAAAAATAGGCCAGACTAATTTTAATTGCCGACAAGATACTTAATTTCTCCCTGGAGAATTGTCCCTTATCGGAGATTAAACGCAGCAACCAATCGCCATTCACTGAGTTAAAGAGATTAATCACCTCTGGCGAGTAGCGTTCAACATCAGCAATCCCTTTTTCTCTGAGAAACTCTTCAATGATTAGTTGGTATTGTTTTGATCTTTGGGTCACTGTAATGGCATCGTACCCGCTAGAGGAGGTGTACTGATCACTATAGTGAATAATTAACAGGTCACTGTTGTTGGGGTCAGCCTTAAAGAAATTAAGATTCACCTTAGGGTCAATAAAGGTCACCCAATGGGTTGATTCATAAATCTGGTTTATTAATTCCCTGTTCTCATCGGAAATGACCATAACAATACACTCTTCGGAGTCAAAGGGATTTACAGTATTGCATTTTAAAGCCAACGCATTGAATCGAGCGACCAGGCTCACAAGTATATTCTGCTCCACATGTAAAAATTTCGTGCCAAAACCAGTCTTGTAGGTTTCACCATCATATATCGAAGGGACTCCGGACACTAGTCCTCCTAAGGAAACCCCAGTAGATACATCCTTCATTTTGGTATAAGACTCCTGCACGGTCTCCCCCATTTGATAAAAGGTGATATGCGCATAATGGTATTTTTCCTGCCAGGCTTCTAACATATAGAAATGAACTTTATCCCGAAAAATGTTTAATAGATCATCATCGCTATAATACTTGTTCTCCAGCTTCAAGCCAAAGACTTCACAAATTATATCCGGATCATCATATAAGGAAAGCTCCTCGAAGGATGTGATTACACTTCCCTTGGTATAGATGAACAATTGGATAGGAATTAATTGTTCTAAATCCGGATTGTTATTAATCGCATCTACATAGTAATTAAAGATCCCCTGTAACACTTCATTACAATCTCCCAGATTAATAAGATTCAGCATCAGAGGGGACTGTTTCGATAGATTAAAAAGATAGCCAAAGTGCTCGACAAACTCTTCAATCTTCTCTTTCACCAACTTGGCTACGAAATTCCGTGAACCATTATAACGAGGTAACTTGTAGTAAACATAATAATTCCATTCTGGTGAATGGGTTTGCTCCACTGGTTTATAGAGTCTATGTAAATCCTGATACATATAGGGTAGCAGGTTAACAGGACTAAGTCGTTTCAGCAACTCATCTGTAAGTTGTTCTTGGTCTACACTTTCGTTAAATATGATTTGATAGGCCACATTTAAAGGGTGCAAGGGGGTTAGTAAAAGCTCTCTCTCCCCATCCATCCGTTCGATTGTGCCAACCTTGATTAGGTATTTATACTGGGTCACTAAAGAGAATCCATTGGGAATTTGATCCACGATATTAATATAAGTTTGTACATAGTGTCTATACAATAGCACTAATTCCGGGGTTAGGTAGGCAAGACTTGGAAGCAGGTCATTGACTTTAAAATATTGAATCAACCCCTGGTATGCCTTTTTAATCTCCGGATGAACATCAATTTCCAGGGCTTGAAGTCCTTCCTTTGTTTCCTGCAAAAAGAGTGCACCACTCTGGATGATTTTCTCCTCACGCGCTAAGTTGCAGCGAAAATCATCTCTGGCAAAGTACTCACGTGTCCCCTGGATTAATTTATTTTCACCCTTATACTGAAAATTCTCCTGATTTTCCCGCTTTAATTTCCATACGTTGAGACCAGTAGCAACCACGGGTCTTACAGACTCTTCCTTTAAAGCTAGTGGGAGCAAGGTCCCTTGAATCGTTAGATTCACAAGAATATAGTCCTGATCATCATCCTGTTCAGAGATTTTTTTGACCAGGGTTAGTTGTTGTTCCTCGCTTATTTCAATGTCATTATTTTGATAATCCGTTAGTTCTTCCTGTACAGGTTCCGTTCCCAGGGGATTAATAACAATTGAAGATTCTCCAGATTGAATTACAATTAGCTGTTCTTTAGGTTTTACTAGATAACTGGTTTTAATCATCTCCAGCATAGTTGACTGACAGTCTACAACAGCAATTTTGAAGTCAAATTTTGCACTGTGGTCCTTGAAGGATAAGTTGGTAATAAAGGTTGAGTTTTTGGGTGAGTTTATTAGCACCTTAATTCTCTTACCCGTAGTTTCCACCTGAAGACCTTGGCCTAGAGTCAATCCTTCTCTACTGACCCTTTTATCAAAGCGAAACTCCAGTTGTACATACTCCGTTTGTCCTTCATGAAAGACAATGATATTTCGGATTCTGGTTTTAACTTTGGTGTCCCCTTCAGACCGCTCCCAGTACGTTACATCATCAATACCTGTACTTCCTAGATATTCAATAGGAGTGTTTTCTTTTTTACTATCCTGAGATGCTTTGACAACCTTGAATTCCAAGTCCCTCCAGTCCGACTCTTGGAGCAACCCCACCCCTTTAGCATCAAAATCTTTCTCTAAATCCATTTCCGGTGAACCATAATTGTGGATATTATCAACTTTTTGGAATAGGTCAAAGTTTTCTCCAAGTCTATTTTTGAGTTCTTTAACTTTGT
>JAJZSC010000100.1 GCA_021849995.1 Bacillota bacterium
CCAGGGACGGCGAATTTGGAGGGCATCCCGCAGCTTGCATCTAGCAGTTTTGTCCTTAGTTTGCACCAAGAAGAGAGTATAAATCTATGGCGGCATAAGGGCATCTAGTCTGATGCCTTCGCCTGTGGCTTGGCACCAGCCAAGATTTCTTTAGTCTGCGAGCGTACGTCCGAGCGTCTGTAACGTAACTCAGCTTGCAAAAAGACTAAGTATACGACCCCAATACTACTTGACCCTAGCATATATTTTTTTCAGAGTAGTAGGAGTATCTAAGGTCTCTTTTTGATAATAGCTAGATAATGAGTTCGTAAACAACCGAATCTGCCTAGGACTGGATAAATTAGTTTCGTTGCTTTGCCTAATCTGCGGACTATTGGAGGAAGGACAGTGATGCTCTGAGCATGAATATCAAAGTCCGGAAAGTAGTTTTGTAGTGAACGTTTACTAATTTTACGAGTATGTGGATTTCTTGGATTATCATAACGATTATCATACCAAATAATTGCCCCACCTGGTTTAAGTACCCGTGAAGCTTCTCGTGCCACTTTGATTCTCACCTCATCGTCTAGAATAGAGCTCATAATAGTAAACATGGTTATTAGGTCAAATTCTTCATCCGAATAACTTAAGTTAGAAGCATCCTGGCAAGAAAAAGTTAATTTAGGATAAAGATGTCTGGCATGATCAATTCTATGTTGTAATATATCGACGCCATGTAAGTTCTCAGGCCTGGCTCCCCATTCCGATAGTCTGGCCAATTCTATTCCCCGGCCACAGCCCAAATCGAGAATGCGCAGGTTTTTTAGGTCATGGTAGCCGTATTCTTCCAGCATTTTTCGTATTGTGTGAATTCTTTCGTTCAGAATAGCTTTATTCCCCGGGTTTTCGCCATGCCAGCGCTCAAGGAATCCTTCGTTTGTTTCATATTCGTTATAAATTTGACGAATATCATTAGTTTTGTTTGACTCATTATTCATATGTAATCTCCCACCTGTTAGCATAATTCCCATTATGTGCAACGGACTTAAGCTAAAATCTTTGCTAAGTCTATTTTAAACAAGTTTGGGTTATTTTACTAGCTAAGAGATAAGATTCAGTAATTGACAATTGTCTAAAAAGTATTATGATAAACATATACTTTATTTAGATGTTTATCTAACTATCTTAATACAAGCATAAGGCTAATGTCCAAATGTTATAAAATACTGAAATTTGATAAATAAAATTAGAAGGGTGATGTTATGGCCCCATATGGAGAGACCTTTAAAGCCCTATCAGATGGAACTCGGCGAAAAATTGTCCGGTATTTGAGAGATCAAGATATGACCGCAGGGGAGATAGCTGATAAGTTTAACATCTCAAAGCCAAGCATATCACATCATCTTAACATTCTGAAGCAGTCTGACTTGATTAGTGACCGCAGACAAGGGCAAAACATTATTTATTCCTTAAACACCTCGGTTTTTGAAGAGATGATGGGGTGGTTTTTGGAGGTCTTGGGTAAGGATGTTCCTGAGAAAGGGGAGGGTGACAATGTCTAAGACAAGTCAAAATCAGGCTAAATGGCAAAAGTTTGCTTCAGGCTTGCTTGTGCTTATTAACTTAATCCTAGGGGTATATTTTTACCCTCAACTGCCGGATACAGTCCCTTCACATTGGAACGCAGCTGGACAAATTGACGGTTATGCTGGCCGCTTCTGGGGAGCATTTGGTATACCACTTTTAATTTTAGGGATATTTGTTTTGTTCTTTATCATTCCCAGAATTGACCCGAAGAAAGCAAATTATGCCAAGATGGGGCGGGTATTCTGGATATTCTCCTTTTCCTTAGTTCTCTTTTTAAGTATTCTTTACTGGAGTGTTCTTGGAGTTGCTCTAGGATATTTAAAAGGTCTTCCCCGTTGGTATTTCGGAGGAATTGGTATTCTGTTCATTATCATAGGTAACTATTACGGAAAAATTAAGTTCAATTACACCTTCGGTTTGCGAACTCCCTGGACGATTGCAAACGAAGAAGTATGGTATAAGACACACCGTATTGCAGGTCCGATATGGATGGCAGGTGGATTCTTGCTCCTCTTTACCGGGCTGTTACCAGTAAGTTGGGCGATGCCCTGGTTCTTCACAATTATCGTAGTTATAACTCTCGTTCCGACTCTATACTCATACCAAATCTTTAAAAGATTAGGGAATTAAGGATCCGGAGCAATAGCATCTTGCCGACCTGACCTAAGTAATATGCATAATCTTCATCTCATTAACACATTATAACTTAATATGTCTAAAAACTCCTAACCCTGGTCAAGCTATAAATGAAGTATCTAGGGAAAAGGAGTTTTTTGTTTGTTATGCGTAAAATGAATTGGTTAGTTGGTTCTTTAGCATTAATAGTGGGTGTAGTTGTTGGCTCGGTCGGCTTTGCTATGGCTACTGGAACTGTATCAGATAATCCTTTACTCACCAAACTTAGGGGAGATAAAGAAGCTAAGCCTGTATCAGCAGTATATACTCCGGGTACCTCCACCCAGAGTTCAGGTCCGTATACAGGAACAGACCCAGGGCAAACACCAGCCCCAGATAGCGGTGCGGAATTAAATCCTAATTTGGACAATCTAAATCCATTAAGTCCAGATGAGGATACCTCACATTCTTCCGCAAATGATCCCTTAAGCCAGTCAAATGGAAATCAGAATCCATCTGACAAAAGTAAAAGTCAAGTTGATCCAAAGCTGGCCCAACAAATCATTGCAGACTATAAGCAAGATATCGGTTTGTTCTTTGATGCCTGGAAGTCCAAGGATATGGCAGCCTTTAGGGTCAAACTCTCAAAAGCTTATACAGGAGATTTATATGAAAAACATGCCAGACGGGCAGAAACTTATATCAATCAAGGAGTCGGTCTTGAAGTAACCAAAATATCCTTCGAAGGTATTGTGGTGGAATCAGCCTCTGGAAACGCTGCAACCCTTAAAGCAAATTACAGGTATATTGCTAGAGATTATAATATAGTTGAAGGTTCAGTCATAGGTGAAGATTATCAACATGAGGTGAACGTCAGGGTTAACCTGATTACACAGAATAATAAATGGTTGATCACGGGTGAAAGTTCACTTTCATCACTTTAATCGCATCTTATAGCACCATGATTTATAGCATAATGTAGACCTTGTAAAATAAAAGAGGGCGTTCCTGGAACGCCCTCTTTTACTCATGTTTGCTTGCTTAATTGCTGATATGTGATGGCCTAAGAAATAAACTCCACACCTATTTAAAAAGCCATGGAATTTTTTTCATATCTTTTACCATAAAATTCTAAAATATTTATCTGCAATAAAAATGCTGAGAGAAATAGCAGGAAAATGCCCAATTTATGTTGAAAAATAACTTTTAGTTTGTTGAAATCAAACTGGTTATTTGGAGGGGGAAAATTGCATAATAAATGGGTTTCCTGGTTACTTATCATAATTACTCTTTTAACATTGGTACCGGCGCTCCAACCAGATAGAGCTTTATCTTCAGAAGCAAATACAAAAAATCCGGATTTTGCAGTCATTTCACAAAAGCTCGAATCGATTGCCCGAGAGAAAGGAATTCCAAGCGTTATCTTAAAGTCGATAGCTTTTAAAGAATCAACCTGGCGTCAGTGGGATAGCCAAGGAAATCCTGTGTTAGGGAGTAGTACTACCCATCCAGCTATTGGGATTATGCAAGTTGCAACCTATTCTGATACAGATCTTGAAACCATAAATCGATTAAAACTGGATATCGACTTCAATATTCGGACAGGAGCGGACATTTTAAACAGCAAGTGGGATATGGTCCCTAAAATTGGCGACGGAGACAGAAACAAGCTCGAAAATTGGTATTTTGTTCTATGGGCTTATAACAGTTGGTCAGGTAAAAATAATCCTAACCAGATAGCGACAACTGTAACAACAACAGAATCCCGTACTGCAAATATTCCATATCAGGATAAAGTTCTGGCTATTTGTGCCGAGCCGCCTGGATTCCTGGCGACCTATCTTAACCCGGTAAATATTACTAAAATAAATCCTTTACTGCTCCCTTCAGAAGGGGTTCCAACAGTCAATACGATTTGGCAGACCCCAACTCCAGTGCACTATGGGGACTTGAGGTCAAGTAAACCCTTTAATTTGATAAGAATAGAGGGAACAGACAGAATAGATACAGCGATCAAGCAAGCACTTGCCGGATGGCCACAAGGTGCTAATTCGGTAGTCTTGGCCCGTGCCGATGACTTTCCTGATGCACTGTCCGGAGTGCCATTGGCAGCTGATTTAAATGCACCGGTTCTTCTTACTCCTTCGCGGGCTTGGGACAGCAGGCTGGATTCAGTACTCTTGCAGCTTAAGCCCCAAAAGATATATCTTTTGGGTGGCGAGGGAGCCATTGGCAAGGAAATCAGTCAGAAGCTCAGTGCCCTTGGTTGGCCTTCAGAAAAACAAGTGAGGCTCGGTGGACTAAATCGTTACGCAACAGCAGCAGCCATAGTCTCTTCGATGTCCGCTCCTTCTACCGAGGTGGTAATAGCAACAGGGGAGAACTTTCCGGATGCTTTGACTGTAGCTGCTATTGCAGGACAAAAGAACATGCCTATCCTGTTAACTGCTTCTAATGCTTTACCAGAAGACACTTTGCAAGCACTTAAAAGACTTAATCCAACCAAGGTTCATCTGGTTGGAGGGGAAGGGGTAATTTCGGAAGGGGTAAAACAAAAAATCCTAACTGAATTAAAGCTTGCCCCTGCTTCGATTATTAGGTTGGGTGGGGTAAACCGCTACCAGACAGGAGCACAAGTGTTAAAAATTTTAACTGAAAGTTCTGTCCGGCTGGCTTTTGCCACTGGAGGAGATTTTCCAGATGCTTTAGCAGGTGCTTCTTTAGCAGTTCGCCAGAAGGCCACACTGATTCTGCTGCCTAAACAGGCGCTCGAAGAGTACCCGGATTTACTGGGATATATTAAAGAGTTAATGCCGAAGGCAGAATCCGCTCAGGTCTTTGGCGGAGAAGGAGCAGTTTCCAGCCAAATCGAAACACAAATTCTTTCTTTACGGTAAGTCATTTCAGAAGCAGAGTTTCGGAAATACCTAGGTTTAGCCCTGAATTTCCAAAACCGTTGTGACCAAAACTAGTAACCTTAATCAGAAAGGCTCTAACACATTCCTGCTCCAGTATGCTCATGCATGTGGAGTTGTAAAACTGCAGAAACTATAGTAAACTGTTGAACGGTGCACTAGTGTGCAGAGAGCAGGAGATTTTTAGATATTCTCTTTAAAGAGGAAGGGACATAAGCAAATGTTGTTGCGCAAGCGGACATTGATACTTATGGCGGTCGACGCTGTTTTGGTGAATCTGGCTGCCTTTTTAAGTTTTTATTTGCGTTTTGAGGGGAGTATCCCTGATGAGTACTACCTGACGTATTATCACACAGCTTGGGCCGCCACGATCTTTTATTTGGCGGTTTTCTATGTTTTTGGTCTTTACAACAGGCTTTGGCAATACGCCAGTACAGGAGAACTCCTTTCTATTCTATATGCAGTTACAGTGGGAACAGCCGGGACTATAACCCTGGTCTACTTTTTGGCAGTCTGGCGGATTCCCCATTCAGCAGCTGCGCTCCTTTGGTTTATGACCGTATTTTTCATAGGCGGTTCGCGTTTTATCTGGCGCTTGCTTCAGGAGAATGTCTTCAGCCCTCATGTACCTGGATCACAAAAACAAGTTCTAATTGTTGGCGCAGGGGATGCAGGGGTGATGGCAGCCCGTGAATTAAAAAATAAAAATAACCGCGAGGGCCGACCGGTCGGATTTATCGACGATGCTCCCAAGAAGCAAAAGCTGCAGTTGATGGGCATACCTGTACTCGGAACCAGAAAAGATATCCCAAGAGTCGTCAAAGGCTATGGTATAGATGAAGTCATTATCGCTATGCCTTCAACCGATGGAGAGACGATTAGAGAGATAGTCCAGATCTGTGAGAAGACAGGGGTAGATTTGAAGATAATGCCCGGGGTTTTCAATGTCTTAAGCGGACAAATTGATACCAAGGGGATACGTCAGGTCCAGGTTGAAGACCTTCTTGGCCGTGAACCTGTGACAGTTGATCTTGAGGAGGTTGCCGGGTACTTAACGGGAGAAACTATACTGGTTACTGGTGGGGGAGGATCTATCGGTTCAGAGATTTGCCGTCAAGCAGCTAAGTTTAATCCTAATAAATTGGTTATTGTCGGGCATGGCGAAAATAGTGTCTTTGATATAGAGCAGGAATTAAGAGCTGAGCATCCTGGGCTCGATGTCGCTACAGAGATTCTGGACATTAAAGACCGGGATAAAGTAGGAGTTGTTTTTGGTCGTTACAAACCTGGAGTGGTCTTCCACGCAGCTGCACACAAGCATGTCCCTTTAATGGAACGAAATCCCGAAGAGGCTCTTAAAAATAATATCTTAGGTACCAGTAACTTAGCCGAAGCAGCAGACTCTGTTAATGTTAAGACTTTTGTGCTGATCTCAACAGACAAAGCCGTTAATCCAACCAGCGTGATGGGTACGACCAAACGGGTGGCTGAAATGATTATTCAGAGCTTGGACAAGCGTTCCAAGACCAAATTTGTAGCAGTCCGGTTTGGGAATGTCCTGGGCAGCCGTGGTAGTGTTATACCTACCTTCAAAAAACAAATCTCTAAAGGTGGGCCTGTTACAGTTACTCATCCGGAGATGGTGCGTTACTTTATGACCATACCCGAAGCCTCTCAATTAGTAATTCAGGCTGGGGCAATGGCAGAGGGCGGAGAAATCTTCATTCTGGATATGGGTAAGCCGGTAAAAATTGTTGACCTTGCCCGGGACTTAATCCGCCTCTCGGGTTTTGAGCCGGATGTAGACATCCAGATTAAGTTTACCGGCATGCGTCCTGGTGAAAAACTTTATGAAGAGCTTCTGACTGCAGAGGAAGGTACTTCAGCTACCAAGCATAAACGGATTTTTGTGGCTAAACCGAACTCTATCAACACGAAGAAAATCGAGGAACTGCTCTATATAATCCGGGATCGTGGCTCATATCTATCCCGGGAGGAAGTAGTCGAATTATTAAAAGGTATTGTCCCGACGTTCCGTAAACAAACACCCAAAGTGGCGGCGGCAAATCAATAAGGGGGATATGAATTTATATGATGACCGTTAAAGAAGTAATTACCAGTGAAGACGTTCTGGCTTCGGAACTAAAAAATAAGATCGTAAGCCATAAAGCCCAGGTTGGGGTTATCGGTTTGGGATACGTAGGACTCCCTCTTGCAGTAGAAAAAGGTAAAGTAGGCTTTCACGTAATCGGTTTTGATATTAATGCTGAGCGCGTGGCTAAAGTGAATGCTGGAGATAACTATATTGGTGATGTTAAAGATGAAGAACTTCAGGAACTTGTCCAGAAAGGACTTATAGTTGCAACCACTGATTTCTCCCGTTTGGCTGAGTGCGACGTAATCATCATTTGTGTGCCTACTCCGCTTACTATTACCCGTGACCCGGACATTTCCTATATCCAAGCATCTACCGAGCAGATTGCCAAATACCTGCGTCCAGGACAGCTTGTTACCCTGGAGAGTACCACTTACCCAGGAACTACCCAGGAAGTGATTCTGCCGATTTTGGAAAAAACAGGTCTGAAAGTTGGTAAAGACTTCTTCCTTGCTTTCTCACCTGAGCGTGTAGACCCCGGCAATAAACGCTTCACCACCAAGAACACTTCTAAGGTAGTCGGTGGTGTCACTCCTGCTTGTCTGGAGATTTCCTATACCCTTTATAACCAAACCATCTTAAATGTGGTACCTGTTTCTTCTCCAGCTGCAGCAGAACTTACCAAGGTTTTTGAAAATACCTACCGGGCCATTAATATTGCTATGGTTAATGAGCTCATGCTTTTATGTGACCGGATGGGAATTGACATTTGGGAAGTAGTAGAGGCTGCTGGCACCAAGCCGTTTGGTATCCAGACCTTCTATCCAGGACCCGGAGTTGGCGGGCACTGCATCCCGATTGACCCCTTCTATCTTACCTGGAAAGCCCGTGAATATGACTTCCATACCCGCTTCATTGAACTGGCCGGGGAAATCAATGTCGAAGTATCTTACTATGTTATAAACAAGATAATCCGCGCTCTAAACAACGAGAACAAGAGTCTAAAAGATGCTAAAATCTTTGTGCTTGGAGTTGCCTATAAAAAAGATATAGATGATGTCCGTGAATCCCCTGCTCTCAAGATTATGGAGCTTTTACGTAAAAACGGTGCCAACATCTCTTATCATGACCCATATGTGTCTGTGATTGAACCCCATGGCGGCAGTACTATTCACCTGGAGAGCACTCCGTTAACAGAAGATGTCCTCTCTGGGGCGGATTGTGTTCTGATCATTACTGATCACAGCGATATTGATTATGAGTGGGTAGTAGAAAACTCCAAGCTCATAGTGGATACCCGTAATGCGACCAAGAACGTTGTGAATAACAGGGAGAAAATCGTTAAGATTTAATGAGATTAGATAATGCGCAAATAAGGGGAATCATGTGATTCCCCTTTAAGGTAAAACAATATCCTTTGGCAGTTTCTTGGGCTTCTTAGGTTTCTTGTTTTGATTTTTCTGAGGTAGATATTCAAGTCGCTCAGTAGTCCTGCAGAGGATATCTACAGGATTTTGGTTTGCACCAGTCACTTGGTAAGCTGCGCGGACCAAACTACCGCTCAAATTACTTCGTTCCAACACGAAAGCCTCCAGTGGAGGGTTTCGCCGAAGCCGCCAGCTTAAAGAGACAGCCAAACGGCGAAGGATGAACTGG
>JAJZSC010000101.1 GCA_021849995.1 Bacillota bacterium
ACTATAGTCTTCCTCTTTACCTGCAGCTTCTAAGGCTGCTTCCACCCTATGATTTCTTGGTATCACTGCAGGATTAGATTTCCTCATCAACTCTTGAACAGATTGCTTAGACTCCCTCTGTCTTTCAAGTCTAGCTTGCCATCTTTCCTGCCACTGAGCAAATTCTGGTGTACCCCATATTGCTGTTTCTTCTGGACTGTCCAGTGTTAATGCCCTGAAGGTGTTAGTGTAGTCTGCCTTGTTTTTTTCCATCAAACCAAGAAGCTCCTCCATAAGTGCTTCATCATGGGCCTCTTCATTGAATAAGCCGAGTTTTGCTCTCATTCCGGCAAGCCAATGCTCCTTATAGAGATCAGCAAAACCTGAAATAGCTTCTTGAGCCATTTCGATAGCTTGCTCCTCGTTGTGATCAAGGAGCGGCAATAAGGTTTCAGCAAATCTAGCTAAGTTCCAAGCAGCGATCCCTGGCTGGTTCTGATAGGCATAGCGACCCTGTGTATCAATTGAGCTGAACACTGTCTCTGGGTCATACGTATCCATAAAAGCACAAGGGCCATAATCGATGGTTTCACCACTGATCGCCATGTTATCAGTATTCATCACCCCATGAATGAAACCAACCAATTGCCACTTAGCTATTAGGCTAGCCTGACGCTTGATAACTTCCTTCAGAAATGCAAAGTAGCGCTTATCATCCTTATCCTCTACATGAGGAAAATGCCTTTTCAAGGTGTAGTCAGCCAAAGCCCGAATATCTTCGACAGTTCCCCATTGTGCCGCATATTGAAAGGTACCTACACGTATATGACTAGCCGCTACTCGAGTCAAAATGGCACCTGGAAGTCTAGTCTCACGGAACACTGTCTCCCCTGTTGACACTACAGCGAGACTCCTAGTTGTAGGGATACCAAGGGCATCCATGGCTTCACTTATTATATATTCACGTAGCATAGGCCCTAAAGCCGCCCGCCCATCACCCCGTCTAGAATAGGGTGTTGCACCTGAGCCCTTTAACTGAACATCAAATCGCTTGCCTGTAGGAGTTATCTGCTCACCCAGCAAAATAGCACGACCATCTCCCAACATCGTAAAATGACCAAATTGATGCCCTGCATAAGCTTGCGCTAGTGGCATGGCTCCCTCAGGAATTCGATTTCCCGCTAGGATTTCTAGCCCATCCTCACTTTGCAGTTCTTCTGGGTCCAATCCTAAAAACTTGGCGAAGGAGTCATTTAAAATAATCATCCTTGGTGCGCGTACAGGGGTCGGATTAGTCTTACTAAAAAAGTGCTTCGGTAGCTGAGAATAGCTATTCTCTAAATTCCAACCCGTTTCTATTACTGTGGCCATCTTCGTCATAGCTCCACCTACTCTCACTTATTTTGCTTCGCTTACTATTGTACCTCTCGTTCTTCTTTCATCTTGTTACTGAATTAGAACGTTTTATTTATTATACCCTTTATAAATGTTGATAACGCTTTTTTATTCAATCCTAAAAATAGAAAAAACCCCTGTGAGGCCTTCACACCATAGGAGCTTTTTTATTAGCTTTTTATTAAGCTTATCTTTAACAACCTTGTCCCTTTATAAATTTTTCTAATTGACTGTGCCATTCATCAGGCTCATATATTCCAATTTGGGTGTCCTCATTAAACAAAAGATCTATGATATAGCGCGGCTTTTTTCCCCCGATATGCATAGCTTTGATACAGGATACACAGTAAACCACCACATCTTCACAGGGCATTTCCTTGGCGCGCTTTATCATCTGATCTTTGACACGCTCAACAGGCAAAGTACCATAAAAACTATCACCACAACAAACTGCCTGAGCACGAGTATTTTTAGGTTCTATGACTTCTATATTCATTCTTGCCAACAATTTTCTAATAGCACTATGTACTCTTTCCTCGGAGCGGGTAGGACATGCATCGTGAACCGTCATCTTCATACCGCTATAGTCAGGCAAAGGAAAAGTTTCACTTTCGGCCAAAACTTCCCAAAGTGATATGGTAGATATCCCCTCATAAAGCTCCCGATACCTTCTGTCACAGCCAGCACAAGTATTAATTACCTGTGTACCAGTTTCTAGCTTAGGCTCATACCTGCAACAAATTAGGTGTTCAGGGATTTCGCCCGTACTTTTATTTAGAAAAGCCAGTACCTTCTTAGTAAGCTCTGGTTTATAAAGGATAAAAGCGCATCCTGGTGCATAAACTTGTCTCATTTTTTACCCTCCTTTTGTCTCAATATCTTCAATTATACCACAGAAGAGGCATTAGTAGATATTGCTTATATGTCGTAAGTCGCTAATTCACCTACAAATTAACAAGCGATAGATATTAGTTGACTATAGTTATTTTTAGTTGATATGAGTTGACTTTAATTGTAAAATTATGTATGATGTAGGTGGAGGTGTTGATTATGGCTGACAATAAGGACTTAATAACTGCACAAAATTTAGCAGATTCCCTAAACCTTTCGGTAGAAACAATCTGGAGATATACTCGAGAGAAAAAAATCCCCTATGTTGAACTAGGTAACAAACAATACCGCTACCGCCTTCTTGATGTAATTAATTCATTGTCGAGTTCAACCGTTCAGGAAAACCCAGCACAGTATGGAACTGATACTGACAAAAAACTGACTTACCAAGACTACCTTGAGCTTCCTGAAGAACCAGGCTACAGCTTTGAGCTTCTAGAAGGGGTTTTAATCAAGGAACCCTCGCCAAATGTTATCCACCAAAGAGTATCTCGTCGCTTACAACGAATCCTTGAGGATTATTTTTGGCAAGTGGACCCTAAAGGCGAAGTTTTTGATGCCCCATTAGATGTAACCTTCCATGACATTACTGTTGTTCAACCTGACCTGCTTTATATTGCTGGAGAACAAAGTTCAATTATAAAGGATACACGCATTGATGGCCCCCCCAAGCTGGTTGTCGAAGTACTTTCTCCCTCAACAAGCCGCAAAGATCGTATGAAGAAATTAGGTATCTATCAAAGGGCCTTTGTAGAACATTATTGGCTTGTAAATCCTAACGATAAAACTCTCGAGTGTTTCGCACTACGTGATGGCACTTATTCCCTTGTAGCATGTGGGATGGAAGAAGCTATTGTTGAGCATCCTGATTTTTCAGGTTTAGCCCTTAAACTGCAGGAACTCTGGAAATAAGCTTGACTGTCAAAAATTCTTCAGATCGAAGAAAGCCATCTGTCCTCAGCACTGCAGAGGTACAGATGGCTAACATATAACTAATCCATACTACTTACTTTATATTTTTAATCGCAGTCTCTGCAAACTCGGTATTTACAACCTCTGAGTAAGGAGCTACTTTCTGAAGTTCACCAGCATCTTGCAGGGCTTTTTGTAATACCCCAAGATCATTTTCCAAAAGTATAGGGTCTTTTTTCCAAGAGTTCTGCTCTTTGTATCTCTTAACGACTGTCGTTAAGATTTCCATATCAGCATCAGGAAAATGCGGCTTAATCGCTTCGGCTATTTCTTCTGGAGTATGCTTCTCCACCCAAAGCTGACCCTTGTAGATGGCATTGGTAAACTTCTGCATTATCTCTGGGTTTTTCTCGATATAGCTCTTACGAGCAAAGTAAGCGGTATAGGGAACTTCGCCACTTGATTTCCCTAAAGAAGCCAAAATATGGGCTTTTCCTTCCTTCTCCATCTGGGAAGCTGTTGGTTCGAACAGGATAACATAGTCTCCTTGACCACCGAGGAAGGCTCCAGGCATTGCTGCAAACTGCATTGTAGTATCAATCATTACATCCTTACCTGGAGTCAAACCATTATTGCGAAGTACATACTGTAGGATAATCTCCGGCATTCCGCCTTTTCGACCACCAATAATAGTCTTACCCTTAAGATCGCTCCACTTAAAATCTGGATTAGGTTCTCTTCCCATTAAAAAGGTACCATCACCATTTGTCAATTGAGCAAAGACAACACTATGATCCTCTTTACCTTCGTTGTATACGTAAACACTGGCCTCAGGTCCAGCAAAGCCGATATCTGCTTGCCCGGTCAGCACTGCTGTCATGACCTTATCTGCACCTTGACCATTAGATAGTTCAATCTCTAAACCTTCTTCCTCAAAAAAGCCTTGGCTTAAAGCTACATACTGAGGCGCATAAAAGATAGAATGCGTTACCTCAGATAGCTGAATCTTTTCTAATGGCTTAGTCGTTGTTTGTGTACCACAGCCAGTAAGCCCTAAGAAGACCCCAAGCAACATGACAATGAACAAAGGAAACAACCATCTTTTTCTCATTAGCTAACCCTCCTTAACTTACAAGCAACTCGGAATACATAGTAACCAAGTTATAAATAGTAACTCTTTAGCAACATCCTTCTTAGTTATTCAAACGTCTTTTTAGTAGCAGCTTTTCAAGCAAAATCACCCCCTGATACATTACGGCAGCTGCAACACCGAGGATTAATACACTGGTCATAACCAGGTCTAGCTTAAACACTTGCCCCCCATACACAATTAGATATCCTAAGCCCGCTTTGGAAACCAAAAATTCACCTACTATTACTCCGACCCAAGATAAGCCCACATTGATTTTTAAAGCATTCATTATTGTGGGAAGAGATGCAGGAAGAACAACTTTTGTCATAACCTGGAGTTTAGTCCCTCCAAAGGTCTCCACTAGCTTAATCTTTTCTTTATCTATGGCTAAGAACCCATTCAAAACCTCTAGTATAGTTACGATAAGCGAAATAGCCAGCGTCATAACTATTATTGCACCAGGGCCTGCTCCAATCCAGACTATGAAAATAGAGCCTAAAGCTATTTTAGGGAGACTGTTCAGTATGACCAAATACGGCTCAGATACCTTAGAAATAAATTCAGACCACCATAAAACGATGGCAAGGAAAGTTCCCAATACTGTTCCTAATACAAAGCCGACAACGGTCTCTAAACATGTAACTGCTATATGCTTAAGGAGTACTCCTTGCTGATGAAGTGCAACCATTGTCTCAAAAACTCGCGAGGGCTGACTCGTAATAAAGGGGTCTACAATTCTTAAGTGGGCAAATAGCTCCCATAAGCCAAAAGCTAGAACTAATATGAAGATTTGGGTAAACCGAACCATAATCTTATGCCAACGTACCTTTCTCAAAAACTCCTGATGTTCAGATGATATCTCCGGCTTTTGTGAGACTGTAGCTGAATCAAATCGATCACTTGACATGGACATCCAACTCCTTCCATATGCGATCAAAATACGCCTGGAACTCTGGCATTTTTCTGGAGTTGAAAGGAGTACGCTTATCTAACCTAATCTCGATATCATGACAGCTCTTAATAGTCCCTGGCCTACGAGTAAGTACATAAACCCGATCAGACATGCTGATACTCTCAGCTATATCATGAGTTACCATTATGGCTGTCTTATTCTCTTTTTTTATGATTTCATAGATATCGTCATTAACCGCCAACCTAGTTTGATAGTCTAATGCAGAGAATGCCTCGTCTAGAAGCAGTATCTCGGGATTTGTTACTAGAGTCCGGATGAGAGCAACGCGCTGTCTCATCCCCCCTGATAACTGACTAGGATATTTATGCCCAAACCCCTTAAGGCCGTATGTTTCTAAAAGATGCTCAGCATATTCCTTAGCCTCAGCAGTTACCGCTTTTTGAATTTCAAGTCCCAGGAGGATATTCTGAGTAATCGTCCTCCAATCAAACAAATGGTCTTTTTGAAGCATGTATCCTACCTTTTTAGAAGGGCCGGTTACTTTCTCTCCTTTCACAAGAACACTACCTGAGGTCGGGGTTAATAGTCCGGAAACTATTGATAAAAGGGTTGACTTTCCACAACCACTTGGGCCAACAATACTCACAAATTCACCTTCATGAACCTTGAAGCTGATGTTGTCTAAGGCCGGAATCTCCCCATTGAGTGATTGATACTTCATACCAACGGCTTTTAACTCCACAACATTTTTCAGTGTTCTCACCTCTCTTTTGTGTCTCTAGTACATTATAGTTAGGCAGGTATAGATGGGTGAATGTTTATGCCGATAAATACAAAAGACCTAGACTAAAATGTCTAGGTCTTTCTACGCATATTGTTTTAAATCTCAATTAATCCATAATGCTTCTTCAGGTCATTTAGATTGACAGTTCTTCTCAGTTTGATATATCATGATAACGTAAAATCGTAATTTGGTACAAAAAGGAGATTACCTATGGCATGGTTTTATTTATTAATAGCAGGCGTTTTTGAAATTGTGTGGGCAACTGGATTAAAGTTAACAAGTGGATTCACTAAATTAATTCCTTCAATAGTAACGGTAATGGCTATGATGATTAGCTTTTATTTTCTTGCTCTCGCAACTAAAACTCTGCCGATAGGAACTAGTTATGCAGTTTGGACTGGAATCGGTGTAATAGGAACAGTAATCCTAGGGATAGTGCTATTTAACGAGTCAAGAGAATTACCCCGTCTCTTTTTTCTGTCCTTGATAGTCATCGGGATAATCGGACTAAAGTTTTCTTCCTCCAACTAGTACAAATTCTACATCCGTTCTCAATATTTATACGATAATTGAAAACGAGGATGTCCTAAAACCTAAGTTATAAGACATCCCCGAACACTATTAACTAATTTTAGGGGTTACAAAACCCACAAGAAGCAGGGTTAGCCTTTAAAATACCATCTTGGCGTGGCAAAGTGTTCTTTTCATTACAACTTGGACATCCATAAACTTCATAGGCAATCTGCTCTGTCTTTAGCCCACATAATTCACAGGGCAACCCTCGGACTATATCTACCAGGCCCCAGCCAGGGCATAAACAGTTTGGGCAAAGGGTCGCAATTCGACGGGCCAATTTCTCAGCTAGCTCACCAATTACTTTCATTCTAGTCGGGTTCATATGTGCTCTCATATCGGTAATTACTTGTGCCTGACTGTCATTTGAAGCCGATGCGGACCTTTCTATTGCCTCCTTAATCTGTTTTTCCTTCCTTAATCCCTTAAAAATTAAACCAGGAATAAATCCCGAGTTTGGCCTGACGATTAGCGCATGAGAGGGAAAACCGGAAACCTTCAGAAAATCACCCAGCTCCTCCCATGCAGAAACTGTTTTAAAACCATAATTAGTTTCAGTGGTTATCTTTTGTTCTACTACCTCAATCCCTCTTTCATCGTCAATCCACAAAAGTATTTCATGTCCCTGGGCAATCAATGGAAAATGAACATATGGTCCAAAACTACCTTCACTGCCAATACCTTGACTGAGACCAAGTTTTGACATCCCCAATCTTATCTTTTTCCGTAGTACTTCCAACGGTGTTCCTTCTCGCTCAACCTCACCAGAAAAAGTCCCCAGGACATCGGTATCTATTCCTTTAGGAACTCTGACAAAAATCCCTAAAGTCTCTTGAAATGGTGCGCTGATAGCTAGTTCCTTCCCATGCATCGTTGCTAAGCATACCTCACGCCTATGATATGGATGAGGCTCATTTTTACTTTTATGGTGCATTGACTTAGACCCCCTATGTTATCTAGCATTCAGTGCCCTGAGAATAATTTTAAGAGCACATCTGCATATTGGCACTCCACACCATTCTTCCCAGGAACACAGAACAATACGAGATGGTACAACGAAGACCGGTTTCTTGAAAGACTTTCCAGCCCGTCAATAACTAGTTTTTACCTTCTCCATATTTCTTACCCCATTTTCTGATGTAAGTTCTCACTATAAAAAATCCTTGTTCTTAGGGGTCAACTGACCATGAACCTGTTTATTAAATCGTGATTATTTGTCGAAGTCAGTGGCATAAATATAGCGCCAATCAATGTGACTGACGCTACACAATTTTTTATTATTTCCACTGTCTACCTGACAGGTGACAGTTACCTACTCTTTTTCAAATACTCTTCTGCTTCCGGGGTGATAAACTCTTCATAAGCATAATAGTCTTTTTCCGCATCTCGAGCCACCTTAATGGTTTGATCAGGCGGAAATTTTAAATTAGTAGGACATGGTGTATATATCTGAACATAAGTAGGTCCTACTTCCCTGGCTAAAATTATAGCATTTCTAACAGCTTGCCCTACTTTACGAGGACTCGCTACTGTGACCCGTACAGCGTAAACACAACCCGATATCTTGGCAATTTCAAAGACGGGTACCTTCGGAAACTTCTTGCCTGTAGGAGCCATATTTAAAATCTTACCCTGTGAACTCATACCGCTTTCCTGTCCACCGGTATTACCATAAACCTCATTATCCACCATAATTGTGGTGATTTTCTCTCTCCGGAACCATGAATGAAGGGTCAAATCCAGACCAATATCCGCAATTCCTCCATCCCCAACCAGTACAACAACATCTTTATGGCGGTCAGGATAACGTACTTGAAGCATTCTTTTTAAACCGGAAGCCACAGCATTCTGATTTCCAAAGGCGGAAGTAGCATAGTTAACAGCTGTCTGAGCCAATCCGAAAAAGGAACACCCCGGTGTCCCTATAATTAAGGTGTCCTCGGGTGCAGGAAGGGCTGCCGATGCCAATCGGACGCCCAAAGCCACACCACATCCGGCACAGTGTGGATGTTCCTCAATGATTTCTTTAAAGGTCCCCAAGTCTTCTACACCCTTTGATTCGAAAAAGGGGCCCTTAGCTACTAAGTCCTTATATTCCTGTGGCAATAAATGGGCAAACTCCTCAACAGGTGTAATTATCTTGTTAGACATATTTAACCGCCTTTCCTTAATCCCTGTTTTACCTCATTAACAATCAACTCAACCGGCATGGTCATTCCA
>JAJZSC010000102.1:0-8505 GCA_021849995.1 Bacillota bacterium
AGAGCAAGGTACGCAATTGTTGTTTGGTATAGATGCGTTAGAAGAGGTTGTGGTACACGAAGCGGTGGATACAGTTATGGCTGCTATACCCTGCTGTCAACTCGTGGCCAGAATATGGCCGCTAACAGTACTACCCCGGCCACTGCCCGAATCTGAAAAGCACCCGCCATCTGAGCAAGAATAGACGTAGACTGCATGCCAAAGTAAGTAGCGACCAGACCTAGGGAGATGGTAAAAATCCTGGCCCATTTCATTTCTTCTTTTTCGGAAATCCCAGGCTTAATAACCCGAACCATATCTTGAGTAAGCATTGTTGTGCTGATTAGTAACAAAGCTGGAGCCGTCGACAAAATTGCTGCTAAAATACCCATTGAAGCCATTGCAGCATAGACGGGACCCAATTTATTGGCTACAACATAAAGAATACTATTAGCATTTGCTGTAGGCAGCATAACCTTACCAGCCATACCGATTAATGCTGGGAACAAGGCAAAGATTAATACTAGTCCCGAAGCTAATAATATACCGTTTCTTGCTGCATTTTGGCTTTTGGCACCGAACAGAACTACCACCACAGTCGAAGCAGCAAAAAATGATAAAGAAGTACCCAATACCCACCCAACTACCGTCTGCATATCTGGCTGATTGAAAGTAAACATAGTTGCAGGAAGCACTGCTTTCATATTATCAATTCCACCTGCAGCAGTAACTGCAACAACGCAAACTATTCCTAATCCTAAATACATTACAAAGGAATGCAGAACATTCATCCATGCTAGGCCCTTCATTCCTCCCGTTATAGCAAGAAAAATGAAAATTGCGCCAACAATCCATCCTATCATAATCTTATTGACGCCTAGAAGTGGGCCCAGTATTCCGGCCGCCGCTACAGGTTGTTGTGCAAATATTATTAAATATACTGCAACCAGAATGATCATCATTACAGATCGGGTCTTAGCGTCAAACCTATGCATGTATATCTGAGGTACGGACATGGCTGAGTACTTTTTAGAAAAAGAGAGATACATTTTACCTGCTAAATAAAATACCGCTAAACACCCAATGCTCATCCCCCAGTTCACCCAGACCGAGGAGATTCCAATTTTAAAAGCAGTAGCTGCGTTACCAACCGTACCAGCACCGGCAATCAATTCAGCAAACAAAAGCGGAATAATTAGACCAGCTGTTAAACCCTTTTTTGCTACAAAAAATTCTGCAACATTACTTTTCTGACTTACCATATATAGACCAATGCCCGCAGTTAAAGCAAAATATAGCAAAACGCACAAGGCTATCATCAGTATTCCTCCTTTTCGTTACAATTTGTTTATACTCTACCCCCACGGAAGTGGGAGTCTCGGAATTTATAAATCTTCACCCCTCTCATTGGTCTTAATAATTCTAGTCTCTAAAACACCACCACCTTCAATTCCTTTGCAGGTAACAATTGCTTGCTATACCTAGTCTTTCAAAAGGGCTACAGGTAACTGATATCTCTTAGTAATACAAGAATTATGCCATTTATTGAATATTGAGAAAATTAATATTATGTGATAAAATATGCATTATTCCGATAATATTAATCGAAATCGGCCACATTTCATGCCATATCTAACCTTAGAAGGATGTTAAAAGGATCGTTCTACCCCTGACATTCTGGAAAAAAACTCCGTTTTCAAATCAGACTATTAGAGAACTATTACTTTTGTGTAAAATGAAGACAACTTTTTCATTGATAATCCTAACTTGTGTAAAAATTACACAAAACCCACAATTGCAATGAATTAAGAACTAGGACTTTCTGAGTGAAATATCTTACTATTCTAGTCGTTAATGTAGCAGGGATACGTTAATCCTTTCATAATAAGAACAACTTAAAATCTCATGACAGAATAATGTGTGCGTATTAATTACCAATGTACTTAATTCCACTCCCTACAGTTGTGTCTTTTTTATACAGTGAGCGAAGGAGCTTTTTAGGCACCCTGGATAGCGGGTGCCTAAAAACACATCCCTAGAAAGGACTGTCTCCGACCCACTCCCATACTGCCGCTACACCCTGTCCATGCCCAACGCACATTGACTCAACGGCATACTTGGCCCCATAATAGGGCATTTCGTGCATAATCGTTGTTGCTATCCGAGCACCGGTACACCCCAAGGGATGTCCCAGGGATATTCCGCTGCCGCGGGGATTCAGGCGCGGATGGTTTCTTATACCCAATACTTCCGTACAGTAAACTGCCTGGGCGGCAAAAGCTTCATTGATCTCCCATAAATCAATTTGATCCATGGTCAAACCCGCTTGTTTCAAGGCCAGAGGTATGGCAATGCTGGGACCTATCCCCATATAAGCCGGGTCAACTCCAATGGCTTTATATCCAATCAGCTTCATCTTTGGCTTTAAGCCCAGTTCCTTGCATTTTTCCTTGCTGGCAACCAACACCACTGCAGCTGCATCGTTGGTTTGACTGGAGTTACCCGCAGTTACAGTCGCCAACTCATCCTTCAAAAAGACCGGTTCCAGTTTAGCCAGTGACTCCAAGGTCGTCTCAGGTCTAATTCCTTGATCCCTATCAACCACAATTTTCTGCGTAGACCCATCCTTCTGGAGGGCTTCTACTTCAATAGGAAGCATTTCATCCTTAAACAAGCCCTCCATTGTAGCTTTATGGGCCTTAGCGTGGCTTTCATAAGCCATCAAGTCCTGCTTTTCACGGCTAACTCCATACTTGCGGGCTACCATTTCAGCGGTCCAGCCCATGCTGCTGGCATTCTTATCTGAAAACTCATTGAAACGCGGGTTAGGAAGGCTTCCCGTTCCCATTGGTACATGGGTCATATGTTGAACTCCACCGGCAATTATCAATTCTGATCCCCAACCCATGTTAATTTCGGCGACAGCGTTAAAAATCGTTTGTACACCTGATGAACAGAAGCGATCCACTGTACAGCCCGGCACACTGTAGGGAAACCCCGCCATAATCGTGGCATAGCGGCCAATATTTCCCGCCATGTCATTGATAAGTGCTGTTCCGCCCAAAATAACCCCGTCGAGATCTTGTTTTTTGTCTTCCAGCCCAGCCCTAAGCATCAACTCATTCATCACTAAAGCAGCCATGTCATCTGCTCTTAAGTTAGTAAACCAAGAGGATTTACCCGCCTTGGCTATGCCAGTTCGAACACTTTCGACCAAATAGATTTCCCTCATCTAATCCCCTCCGGATCTTATTTCTTCCAAATTAAATCAACCGACAATTAAGGCTTCTTCTGGAACTTCAAGGACTGTATCGTCCGCATTTTTAATGATTTCTGCCAGTGTAAACACATTGGGTACAGTGTTGTTAATATAGTAACGAGCGCTGGCCACTTTACCTTTATAAAAATTAAAATCAAAATGGTCTTCACTTAATCCGACCAGATTCTTACTCGCCACCACGGCCTGATCTAGCAGACACATGGCAACGAATAATTGGGCAAAAACGAACAACGTTCTCAGAGCATATAGATTGATCAATTCAGGTTTTTCTTCTTTTTCTGCTTGCCAGGATCCGATAGTCTGGCAAACTTCTTCCGCAGCTTGGTAGGCTCTTGCCAAAGTTCCAAATTCCTTTTCAAGCCCTGCAGTGTTTTTATTGGAGTCGATAAAATCCTTGATGCTTCCCATCCACTTCTTGAAGGGTTCGCCGTTCTTCATGGTCATTTTTCGCCCTACCAGATCGTTAGCGTGAATAAATGAGGTACCTTCCCAAATGGTTAATATCTTTGAGTCTCGCATATATTGCTCAACAGGATACTCCTTAGTGTAGCCAACACCACCTAAGCATTGAATAGCCTCAGCTGTCATCAAAGCGGCCGTTTCACTTCCGTAACATTTAATCAGAGGAGTCAATATGGCCGCTATGTCTGCACACTCCTCGGCTTTTTCCTTATCCTTAGAGTTATTGGCCACATCAAGGCAATAAAATCCTTTGTAAATCATAGCTCTTATACCTTCGGTATGAGCTTTCATGTCCATAAGCATCCTTCTTACATCCGCATGCTTAATGATGGGTACTCTCTCACCTTTGATATAGCCCTGAATGCGGTGGTCGGTGTATTGAGATGCCAAAGCATAGGCCTCGGATGCTTGATTATTGGCATTATGCCCGGTGCCAATGCGAGATTCGTTCATCATGTTAAACATCATGGCCAATCCTTTGGATCGCCCCATTTCATCAGGTGCTGATCCCAACATAATGCCATAGCATTCGTCGTTTTCGCCAAAATTCAACATACAAGTAGCCGAACCATTAAGCCCCATTTTTTGTTCGACGGCAATGGTGGTAACATCGTTGGGCTTTCCAAGACTGCCGTCTTCATTAACCCAGTTCTTAGGTACAATATATAGACCTAAGCCGGCAGATCCTTTTGTTCCCTGGGGCGGACGGGCCAGTACCATATGAATGGTGTTCTCACAGATTGAACCATCCCCTGCGGTAATAAACATTTTGGTCCCTTTGATTTTCCAAATTCTCGGGTCGACCGTTGGATATGACTTCGTTAGCGCATCTCCTACATCCGAGCCGGCTGAGGGCTCCGTCAAATTCATGGTTCCCTGCCAATCTCCACTGAGAATCTTAGGCAGGAATCTTGATTTATCAGCCTCGGTCCCGAAATCAATGATCAGATTAACTGCTCCGGTAGTAAGCTTGATGTTAGAGCCCATAGCGGGACAAGCTGCCACCATTGGTTCACTAGCAGCTTTGAACAACATTAATGGCATTCCGCCCTCAAGTTCGGTGCACTCACTGCTGGAGCCCCAACCATTTTTTTGGATAAATCGAAAGACTTCTTTATAACCCGGAGGACTGGTAACCACACCGTTCTCGAACTTAACCGGGTTCTTGTCTCCTTCAGCATTAATAGGGCTTACGACCTCACGGGCCACTTTATAAGCTTCGGTCAGAATCGAATCAACATCGTCGATGCTGTATATATCTTTGAATCGGTCAAAGTTTAACACCTCTTCAGTGGGTAGCCACTCTTTTAAAATAAACTTCAAGTCCCGCATATTGTATCTATATTCCAATTTAACTCCTCCTTTTTCCCCCTCTTAAACTGATTTGTAAAACATCTAGGAACCCAGGGATTGGTTCTCTACTTGATCTAGAAAGCCATGTTCTCAACAACCGTTGAGATACCTTGCCCCCCACCGATACACATGGTTGCCAAGCCATATTTCTTCCCTGTTCGCTTTAATTCATTGATTAATTTAATTAAAATGATTGCCCCGGTTGCACCCAAAGGATGCCCAAGAGCTATAGCCCCTCCATTAACGTTGGTTTTGGTCAAATCAAGTCCTAGCTCTTTGACTACAGCTAAAGACTGAGCGGCGAAGGCTTCATTCAACTCAATTAAATTAATCTGCTCTAACGTCAATCCCGCCATTTTAAGGGCTACTTGCGTTGCCGGAACAGGTCCTATACCCATGTATTGAGGAGGTACTCCTTTTGCCCCAATACCAATAATTTTGGCAATAGGTTTTAACCCAAATGACTGTGCTTTTTCAGGAGTTGTGATCATCACGACTGCAGCTCCGTCATTTCGCCCGCTTGAATTGCCCGCCGTCACCGTTCCGTCTTCTTTGAAGACAGGGGCTAATTTTTCTAACTGCGCCATACTGGTTGTACGTGGATGCTCATCGGTATTGAATAATTTAATCTGCTTTTTCTCTTTTACTTCGTAAGGGACAATTTCACCTTTGAACACCCCTGTCTCAATGGCGTGCAAAGCCCGTTCTTGACTCTGCAGCGAAAACTCATCTTGTTCTTGGCGGCTGATATTATACTTCACCGCTAAGTTCTCTGCCGTCATTCCCATGGTCAAATGTCCATACTGTTCAATAGGTTGGCAACGAGGTTGACTTTCCGTATTGGAATCAAGAATTTCAGCGTTGCCCATCCTATATCCATAACGTGCGTTCCTCAGATAGTAGGGAGCAGTACTCATACTTTCCGCACCACCTGCCAAAATGAGCTCTGATACCCCTGACCAAATTGACATAACTGCATTATTAACGGCAGTAAGGGCGGATCCACACTGGCGATGCACAGTATAGCCTGGTACGTCTTCAGGCATTTCTGCTCTTAATAAGGCTAAGCGGGCTACATTAGGATTATCTGAGCTTTGTTTGGTATGACCTAAGATAACCTCGTCCACCATCTGTCCCGAAATACCGCTGCGACTAAGTACTTCCCGGATCACCTTGGCTGCCAAGTAATCTACCTCAACTTGTTTCAACGTACCACCTACTCTACCAATTGCAGTGCGTACGCCTTCAACGATAACTGCCTCTTGCATCATCCTTACCTCCTTAAATCTATAATGCGAATTCTTTTCTCAATTGACCGGCAATAATATTGCGTTGAATTTCTGACGTTCCTTCGTAAATACGCGCAATTCGCGCATCACGATAGTATCGTTCCACTTCGCACTCTCGCATATATCCCATACCGCCATGAATTTGAACCGCTAAATCAGCTACCCGGCCATACACTTCCGAACCAAAGGCTTTTACGATAGCCGCCTCTTTGATCACTTTCTCTCCCCGATCAATTTTGCGAGCTACATCATAGGTTAAGCTTTTCAATGCTTCAATTTCAATGGCCATATTCGCTAAATAGTGCTGAATAATCTGATTTTCAAAGATTGGTTTGCCAAATTGCACACGTTGTAAGGAATATCTCATACTAATTTCCAATAGTTTCTCACAAGAACCGAGATTTCTAGCTGCCAGACCGGCCCTGCCATTGGCCAGAATTCGAAGTGCATTGACATATCCTTGCCCCAGCTCACCAAGGACGTTCTCCACAGGCACTTCACAGTCTTCAAAGATAAGCTCTGCCGTTTGGGAACCGTGCAGCCCCATTTTCTTCTCGTTTTTTCCCACTGTAAAACCTTTAAAGTTACGTTCAACGAGGAAGGAAGTAATTCCCTTGCTTCCCTTACTCTTATCCGTCACGGCCATCACCGTGAATAAATCTGCAATATCACCGTTAGTTATGAACTGCTTAGTACCGTTTAAGATATACTTATCTCCCTTTAACACTGCTGTGGTTTTCAAACTTCCAGGGTCTGAGCCGGCAGACGCTTCAGTCAGTGCAAATGCCCCAATTAATTGTCCTGAAGCTATCTTTGGTAAGTAGCGCTGTTTTTGCTCTTCATTGCCACACTCTACAATTCCTACACTTCCAATTCCATTGTGACAGCCAATGACTGATGTAAAGCAATTTGGGCCTCGACCTAATTCTTCATATATCATTACTTTACCGACCATTCCTGCACCCAAGCCATCATACTCTTGGGGGGTGCTCAGTCCGAACAAGCCAATTTCTGCAGCCTTGTCGAGCAAGCTCCTGGGGATTTTGTCCTCTGCTTCCATCTGTTCGGCTAATGGCTCAACTTCCTTAACCATGAAGCTGCGCACCGTTTGTTTGATAATGTTAAGCTCTTCTTGAGTTACTTCCACCACATTCACCTCCGACATTTTTTCTGCTAAAGATTGAGCTAACCAATAAGACCATGTGTTTCACTCGTAGGAGTAAAAGCCTTTATTTGTTTTCTTGCCCCATTCTCCCTTTATAAATTTCTCAATGACCAAGGGTGAAGGCTTAAGTCTTAGATCACCACTATTCTGATAACGTTCCATCGTGCGGTAGTAGGTAAGATCAATGCCGGTTAAATCCATTAAACGGAAGGGGCCCATGGGATGACCCAGAGCATTTGTTACGGCAGTATCAATTTCTTCTGGGGTGGCAATACCCATTTCGGCAAGAAACAAGGCTTCTTGAGAAAGTGCAGACAATATCCTGTTAACTAGGAAACCATAAATTTCTTTCTTAAGCCAAACTGCGGTTTTACCAAGTTTGGTACTCAAATCCATGGCTATTTGGGCGGTTTCTTCAGATGTATGAGGTCCTTGCACGACTTCAACCAATTTCATGACCAAAGCCGGGTTAAAAAAGTGCATGTTGCAAACCTTATCCGGACGCTTCGTAGCATCCGCTATTTGTGAGCTAACAATATAGGAGCTGTTAGTGGCTAAGATGGCATGGCGAGGTGCAATTCGGTCTAAATCAGCAAAGAGCTTTCGCTTAATAGCCATTTTCTCAACGGCAGCCTCGATTATATAATCAGCTCCTCCGGCTGCTTCCTCTAAACTCGGAGTAAAACCAAGATTACCTAAAGCCCTATCTGCCTGTTCCTGGCTCAGTTTCCCTTTAGTAACCCGCTCAGGCAAATAGGTTTTTGCAAAGGCTTCTGCTTTATCCAACATTTCTTGGCTAATATCTGTACAGGTCACTTTGTAACCAGCCAAGGCGCAACACACAGCTATTTGGTGCCCCATATTGCCAGCACCTATAATGCATATATTTTTGATATCTTCTATGTTCATGTTAATTGCCTCCTCAATTGACCTTATTTACCTTTGAAATTTGGTTTGCGTTTTTCAATAAAGGCCGT
>JAJZSC010000102.1:8515-8797 GCA_021849995.1 Bacillota bacterium
TCATGCCTTCTTTTTGATCCTCAGTCGCAAACAATAACGAGAAGCATTTATGCTCATATTGCAAGCCCATTTCCAACTCCATTTGTAGTCCTTCATTGATACATGACTTTGCTAACTGTAGAGCGACGGGTCCACGGGAAGCAAATTTCTTAGCCATTTTTATAGCTTCCATCATTAGGTCGGAAACAGGCACCACTTTATTGACAAGACCAATCCTCAAAGCTTCCTCTGCATTAATAATATCTCCACTGAAAATTAATTCCTTGGCCTTACCTGCACCAA
>JAJZSC010000103.1 GCA_021849995.1 Bacillota bacterium
TTAGTCTTTTTTAACAACAATACCCTAATAGTCTTGATGGAACTTTTCTGGTGGGTTCATTTTCTCCTGCTTTTTTCCTTCTTTTATATTATTCCACGTTCGAAGCATCTCCATCTCGTCTTTGCCCCTTTTAACGTCTATTGGCATTCTATGAAACCGAAAGGGGCTCTTCTGCCGGTCGATTTGGATAGGGAGAAAGAACAAACCTGCGGTGTAAAAACAGTCGAGGATTTTACCTGGAAGCAGTTGTTTGATGCTTTTAGCTGTGTCAAATGTGGACGTTGTCATGGACGATGCCCGTCTGAACAGAGTGGAGAATTTTTGAAACCTAAGCGGATTAACGGGCGTTTGCGAACTTACATGGAAGAGAATGGCTCGCTCGTGTTAAGGAATCGATCACGAAAAACTGTCATGAGTGGTCAAACAAGTACAGTCGAGATAGGTAATACTGAAGAAATAGTTAAGACGGATGAAATGGTTAATATTGATGTAATAGCTACGACCTCGGAGAAGGTGGCTGGTGGCATGTTTCATTATGACTTCATCTGGAGTTGTACGACCTGTGGCGGTTGTAATGAGGCATGCCCGGTAGCTATTGATCATATCTCCAAGATTATTGATATGCGGCGCAACATTGTGTCGGAGAAAGTCAACATTCCGGTGGAAATAAAACAGGTTTTTGAGGGTATAGAGAATTGCGGTAATCCCTATGGAAAAGCTCGTCAGGACATTGAGTATACTTGGGCACAGGAACTAAAGATCCCGACTTTGTCGGAAAAGCCTGATGCTGAATATCTCTTTTTTGTGGGATGTCAAGCGACTTTTGACGAGTCAGCCCGGAAAGCTGCCGTTGCTTTTGCTAGAATTCTACAATCCTCTGGTATAGACTTTGCCATTTTAGGCGAGAAGGAATGGTGCTGCGGTGAGACAGTACGAAGAATGGGCAATGAGCTTCTCTTTCAAAAGACTGTCATAAAGAATATTGCGAGTTTGGATGTATTGGGGGTCAAGAAAATCGTTACCACCTGTCCCCACTGCTTCAACACCTTAAAAAATGAATATCCTCAGTTTGGAGGATATTACGAAGTTATACCACATTCTGTTCTTCTCGCGGATCTTTTGAGGAAAGGAGTATTGGAAACCATACCAGAGTATAGCAAAGGAAGATTAAAAACGGAAGAAGGACCATACAAAAATGTTACTTACCACGATCCCTGTTATCTGAGTCACTTTAACGGTTTTTATAGTGAACCGAGGGAGATATTATCTGTTGTTCCTGGACTCAACCTAGTTGAGATGCCTCGCACGAAAGAAAAATCATTTTGCTGCGGGGCTGGCGGCGGTCGCTTTTGGACGAAAGCAAAGCCAGAAAACCCAATCAGTAGAAACCGGGTCCAAGAAGCCTTAGTGACGGGGGCAGATTTAATCATTACCTCTTGCCCGTATTGTAACACTACTTTAAAGGAAGAAACTCAGCAAAGAGAACGAGACAAGGATATTATAACTATCGATATTGCTGAATTTTTAGAGTCCTACTTGGTGACTCAAACTGATTTACCTGATACTCTCAAGCAAAAAACGAGCATCTAACTATCAGTCTATCAGCCCTTGAGGCCGAGTAACCCATGCTTTTGCTGATTCCGTTTGAAGATGGAACTTAGGAGCATGAACCGGGCCCAAGGGCTTATTATTTATTTGAGGAGTTTTAATCCTAAATAAAATATTGATAATTCGTAGAAATTTATAGAATAAAGAAATTTTCTGTATACATTTCTGAATACTTTAAATTTTCCATCTAAAGTTATATAATTTTTAGTACTAGACCTTAGTACCTGTTTCAATGTTTACAATAACTTGGATTTAATGGTTGAACAAGGGGGTGCAGACGTAGAGAATATTCATAAAAGATTTGTGGAGGTGAAAAGGTGGAAGAGAGAAAAAACCTAGTTGACGAGTTTTCTAAGGATATTGACACCGAATCGATTATTAAAGAAGCAGACCCTGAGTTTAGATTTCGGAAAATGGCTGGTGTCTGGGGGTTCCTAATTACTGTTATCACACTCATCTGGTCACTGTTTCAACTCTACACATCTGGATTCGGCCTATTAGAATCAATTAAACAACGTTCAATTCACCTGATGTTCGTTTTGGTACTGGCATTTTTACTATATCCTGCCAGAAAAGGTGCGCCCAAGCATAGGCCGACCATATTGGATGTGATTCTTGCCGGTTTAAGTCTTTTTGTAAATGCTTATGTGGTGTTAAAGTGGAACGATATTGCTCTACGGGGTGGTCTTCTAAAAGAATCTGAATACATTATCGGAGCAATTGGAGTACTTCTCGTTTTAGAGGCAAGCCGGAGAGTTCTAGGAAAAGAGCTCACAATTATGGGACTTGTTTTTTTGCTATATGCAAAGTTCGGCAATCATATCCCCGGAGTCTTCAACATCAGAGGGTATAGTTGGCAGAGGATTTCTGAGCACATGTTCTGGACACCGGAGGGTGTGTTTGGGGTGGCACTAGGAGTTTCCGCAACCTATATGTTTTTGTTTATCACGTTTGGAGCATTCCTGGGTGGAACAGGATTATCAAAACTTATCAATGACCTTTCCCTTTCAGTGGCGGGTCATAAACCAGGAGGACCTGCGAAAGTTGCCTTGTTAACCACCAGTTTCATGGGAATGATAAACGGAAGTGCAGTGGCCAATGCTGCTAGTACAGGAGCCTTTACTATTCCGATGATGAAAAATATTGGCTATCGTCCAGTCTTTGCCGCCGGGGTTGAAGCATCAGGCTCTGTTGGCGGTCAGATTATGCCACCAGTTATGGGGGCAGCTGCCTTCATTATGGCAGAATTTCTTTCGATTCCTTATACTACCATTATTGTTGCAGCAATTATTCCAGCAGTCCTCTACTATACATCTATTTGGATTATGGTTCATGTTGAAGCAGTTAAGACCGGACTTCAAGGGCTTCCCAAGGATCAATTGCCAAGTGTAGTTCAGGCCTTAAAAGCCCGCGGCCACATGTTAATTCCGGTAGTAATCCTACTATACCTTATGTTTACAGGTTATACCCCACTTTACGCCGCATTCTATGCCACTCTTTCAGTTCTTCTATTTGGCACCTTAAAAAAAGAAACCAGGATGAACGTGAAACAAATCATTAAGAGTATGGAAGAAGCAGCCAAGAGCGCTGTCGGTGTTGCAGTAGCTTGTGCAGTCGTTGGTTTTGTAGTGGGAACCGCTTCCTTAACAAGCTTGGGATTATCCTTTGGAAATGCAATTCTGGATATTGCAGGTAATAATATCCTTCTAGCATTGTTGTTAACCATGGTTACATCGATTATTGTTGGCACTGGTGTCCCAACTACACCTACCTATATAATTGTAGCCACTGTCGCTGCCCCCGTACTGGTAAAATTGGGCATGCCTGGTCTGGTGGCCCATATGTTTGTCTTTTATTATGGTGCGCTGGCCGACGTTACGCCTCCGACGGCGCTTTCCGCCTATACAGCAAGTGCCATCGCAAGGTGTGATCCACAAAAGGCTACCTGGCAGGCCTGGCGACTCGCCCTTATCGGCTTTTTAGTTCCCTTTTACTTTGCTATGCGTCCTGAGATGATGCTGATCGTAGTTAAATTTAACTTATGGAAAATTATATGGGCCATTCTGATCACAGGTATTGCTACTCTTTCTTTGAGTTATGCAATTCAGAATTTCCAAAAACGCAAACTTAAACTTGTTGAAAGATTAGCCTTCTTAGCCATAATCGGTCTAACGGTTGTAAATACTTTCTACCTTGACGTCGCCGCAATCGTCTTGTTTGTTGCCCTCATAATAATCCAAAGAATGACGGCTTCCAAAGAAAAAGATTTAGACTCCCCCCTAATGCCTGAAAAAGCTGAAAGCTTTTAAGGATAGAAAATGATGAGGAGGAAATCAGATTGAAAAAGGGTAAAAAGTATCTCGCAGTGTTAATTGCTATCTTGCTTATTGTCGTAAGTGCAGCTACAGGTTGTTCAACTCAAACTCAAACACCAACTCAAAGCAACCAGACTTCCAGCGATAGCAGTAAATCTATTAAGGGCGCATTAGTAAATATCGCTACTGCTACCACCGGCGGAGTTTACTATCCACTCGGCAATGCTATGGCGAAATTATGGACAGATAAACTCGGAGTGAAAGCTTCTGCCCAGGCCACAGCAGGAACTGCTCAAAACATTAACCTGTTTGAAAAAAAGGAAGCTGAAGTTGCATTTGCCCAAAATGGAGTAGTCTCTGTTGCTTATAATGGTGAGGAGACCTTCAAAGGACGCCAGCAAAAAGATCTCAGGGTTATGACCTATCTTTATCCGAATGTAATGCACTTCATAGTACGAAATGATAGCGGTATCAAATCAATTAAAGATCTTGAAGGTAAAAAGGTCGTACCAGGTTCTGTGGGAAGTGCTACGGAAATTAACACTAAGGAAATTCTTAACCCATATGGTCTCGACTATACTGATAAAAAGAACGTTAAAGCCGATTTCGTTGGTTATAATGAAGCAGCTGAGCTGATGAAAAATAAACAGGCTGATATGGCAATGATAGCTGGCGGACTACCTACCGCTTCAATTCTCGATATGGCAACTTCCTTTGAAATTAAAATCCTGGACATCGAACCTGAAATGATTAAAAAGATCACCGAAAAATATCCTTGGTATTTCGAATATGTTATACCCAAAGGCACTTACAAAGGTCAAACTCAAGACGTTCATACAGTCGCAGTGGCAAATATTCTACTCGTAAGAAAAGACTTAAGTGACGAGCTTGTTTATCAGTTGACAAAAGCCCTTTATGATAACAGAGATCAATTAATCGCAGCTCATGATACCGCTAAATACATGACTCTTGAAAGCGCCTTAAAAGGGTATACTGCCCCAATTCATCCAGGTGCTGAAAAATTCTATAAGGAAAAAGGATTAGACGTAAGTAAAGTGATGAAACCATAAGTTTGATCTAACCCAAACAAAATTTAATTTTGGTTCCCTTCCTTATCGGTCCTTGAGGCTAAGTAATCCTATTGTTGACAGCTTCCATTTCAAGGTGGAATTAGTAAGCAGGATTCGGCCCAAGGGCTTTTATTTATTATGTAATAGAAAAGTAAAGTAAAGGATTGCTCCACCGATATAGGTACTAAACCCTTATGGAACTTTTTTGCAATGTGTATATTTATTTTAGTTCAATCCGGGTATGAATCTTTTTTCTTTTGTGTTCCTTTGGCTGATGTAGAAAAAACAGGTGATTCTTTTGTGAATTCACCTGTTTCTAGAAACATTAATCTAGTCTTGTTCTACCGAATCTTAATCTTGTTGATAACGCAGCTGTTAAACACAAGATTATTACCTATAGATTAATTGTGTTTATTTGAAATATCTGTTCAATAACCCCTTAAAAGCCATACCATGGCGCGCTTCATCCTTACACATTTCATGAACAGTGTCATGGATAGCATCTAAATTAAGCTTTTTCGCTAAAGTTGCCAAATCTTTTTTGCCTTGGCAGGCGCCGTGTTCTGCTTCAACTCTCATTTCAAGATTTTTCTTTGTATCAGCTACCAGCACTTCACCGAGAAGCTCCGCAAACTTAGCAGCATGGTCTGCCTCTTCGAAAGCTATTCTCTTATAGGCTTCGGCAATTTCAGGGTACCCTTCTCTATCTGCCTGACGGCTCATTGCCAGATACATTCCTATTTCTGTACACTCTCCGGTAAAATTAGCTTTCAATCCTTCTATTACTTCCGGATTAACACCCGCCGCGACTCCAATCACGTGTTGATCAGCCCATTGCATTTCTCCTTCGACCTTTTCAATGAATTTTTCTTTCGGAGCTCTACATTGTGGACATTTTTCCGGTCCTTCAATTCCTTCATGCACATAGCCACAAACTAGACAAACATATTTTTTCATATCAAATACCCCATCCCTTCAAATTTATATTATTTACAATGATTATTATATAATAAACTATCTAAAAGTCAATATCCTATAAATAATTTTTTTCCAAAAAACGCATCCATTTCTTTTAAGCTCTGCGAAGAACCATATGCGACTGAACATAGTATTATGATAATGAGATTTTTGGACTTAAAAACTGGTTGAGGAGCTGATAGTTTTTGATCCAATTAAATATTTCTAGTTCTCTTTCATTATATTCCTCTTCTGTTAGCTGCTCCTGATCACGATCCAGACGCGCAAAGCGGTCTACTAGAGCACTCCCTACCACTACTCCATCACATACGCCAGCTAAAGTTTGCACCTGCTCTGCTGTACGAATGCCAAAGCCAACACAACGTGGGATTTGCAAACTAGCTTTGAGGCTATTGATAAATTCCAGCACATTGGCGGGAATATCGGCTTCACCACCCGTAATTCCATTTCTGGATAGTACATAAGCAAAACCTTTGGTGGCTTGAGAGATTGCTTTAATGTCCCGCTCCCGACTAGTTTGAGCTATCATCGGAATAAAAGTAATAAAATCGCCATCACGTGTTATTTCAATATCGCCATTGAGCTTTTTTGTTTCAAGGATGCAAATAAACTTATTAGAGATGACAACAAAATCCAACTGGGCAACATAATCTTGATATTCCAGCCGAATATCGCGAAGACACAAGATGGGTAAAAAAGAATTCTTTAGTTCAAAGTAGACATTTCTTTCACCTTCTATTCCATGCTTTAAGAAGGCGATATCCCGTTCAACCAGTTCCTTTTTTGGACCTGGCGTTTAGCCGAAAGCTCAGTTAATTGTTTCAACTGGTTATTTTGAACTTCAAATTCCTTTGTAAATATGGGTTGTTTGATTTTCTTTCCATCAATAAATTGATTTAAGACATTTGTAACTTCAAGAAGCCTGATCCTGAGTCGGTGTGTTGCCCTCAGCCTTCTGACCGAACCATGAAGGAATAATGGATCGTCCCCAGTGGATCTAACGATACATTTTGTTTGAGAAATGAACTCAGATATTTTATATATCCTTTTAGACCTTGCCTTTTACTCCAGAACTTGCGCGAATCTGTCAATCGGCGTAAGACACTTCCTACATTACGATAGTGTTTCTCCCGATCTTCAGGCGTTTCCCACAAACCATCTTCCAAATTATGCCACACATTCTCATTTTCGGCCCCAACTATTCGTCCGTAGTCTTCCGGATGAAAGGTTGCCATACATCTATCCACCATTTCCCAAACTTCCAGAGCAATATTACTAAATTCATATTTTTGTTCCGAATCTAAGATCTCAATGACGCGCAAGCCACAGATAGCGTATGCCAATGCCACATCTTCATCATAGAGACTGTCATATTTTTGGGACATGTATGATACCTGTTCTTCCAAGCATAAAAAACTGTAATACATTTTTTCATACCCCTTAATATCAGGAAACTCCTCTATTTTCCGGTTCCATGCGCGCAGTGTCTGATATGAATTCATTGTCACTACATTCATTACCCACCACTCCTCAATGCTTTTTCTTCTGGCGTAAATTTTTTCCACTCTTACACAGTGACCATTATTGCTTACTATTTTCGATTTTGTGTCTTATCCTATGGGTTCATTATGCCCTTCAGCTCATATCGTTCCGGCATCCCCCGGCACATGTCAAGCGCATTTCCCGGTCCGGCTCCAATTTCCAAGCAGTTTGGCCGCAGCAAGGGCACACCGGAGCCTCCACCTCGCCGCTGAGCGGATTATAGAGGACCGTATGGTTCAGAACCGTACCTTTGTGCTGCACATCCAGTTTGACCTGCAGACACGGCACCCGGTAACCCACCATATGATCCAGGCGAACATCCACTTCCACCCCGTAACGTTCCACGACATCTTTCTCCCGCCGTATCCGGTCAGCCCGGGTAGCTGCCAATTGCTTTTCCAGACGGTCCTTCTTATCCTTTTCATTAGCAGCCTGTAGTTTTTTATTAAGTGCAGACTCGATATCATTGTAATAGCCTGCAATCTTACTCAGTTCCCGCTTTTTAAGGCCGGCTGCCCCAGCCATCACTGTTTCAGCCCTGGCCTTGACTTGATTCTCTATCTCCCGGCAAGCTGCCGCATACAATTTATCCCCTGCCCATTCCCGGGCCCGCGTTAAGTCGTGCTCAGGAGCTTCGGCCGGGACTACCCGTTGCCACCACTGGGCAAATTCCGGTTGCGGCTGCCCGGTGCTGCTGTTTAAGACCACTTCCAGCAGGTCCTCGCTCTTTTCATGGGAACGAAAAACAGCACGGAAATAATAGCCGTAAAAAATAACTTCTTCCACCCAGGACAAGCTTACCTTTGGCGGGCGGCAGCGCACAAATTCGATCTTGCTAAGCTTTTGCTCAAAATTACGGGGTAGAACAGGCAAAGGTCCCGGCCGGTAAAGTACAGTGCAGCGCCCGTAACCGGCAGATGCCATACCAACCACCTTGTCCAAAAATTGGCTGCCATGTGTCACGAACACGCTGCCCGGGTTCTCAGCCGCCACTTCATAGTCGAAGGCCAGCCGCAACTGCTCACTCTCCAACTGCCCGGCCAATTCGTCCGGCAACAGAACTTCCAGCAGGGCGTACCCGGCCGGCTCTGTAACAGCCCCGGCCCGGCGCAAATATGTGGCCGTGAAATCCTGCACGTTTACATACTCTCCACCGCTCATGGAATAAAACCTCCTGTTCTGACCGGTTTCCAGCTTTCTAGTCCTCCGGTGTCAATTCGCCCAGCAGGCGATCATCCAATTCCTTCACAGCTACGTAATGATCGCGGGCACTCAC
>JAJZSC010000104.1:0-4601 GCA_021849995.1 Bacillota bacterium
ATTGCAAGACCGGCAGCATCGTCACCAGCTTTGTTGATACGAAGACCAGAAGAGAGTTTTTCCAACGACTTGCTAGAAGCAGAGTTATTGGCACTCAACTGGCGATAGGTGTTCGCAGCCGCCATATTGTGGTTAATAATCATTGTGTTTTCCTCCTTGATTTTAATGCCAGGCATCCTTGCCCGTGCATTTCCTATTGCTGGCAGTAAAACACTTCGCCCTCCGGCCGGTTTGGGTAAAGGGTGTCTACTACACTTGCTCACTTACTATATCGCTGGTTGACGACATTTACCTTAGGACTAATAATGGCTAATTTCGAGGATCTATACTCTAATTGGTCATCTGTTCTTCTAATTGCTCTATTTTTCACCTCATTTTGCCAAAATCAATAAAGAGAACAGCGCAAAAAGAACCCGAATAAAAACTAATCTTCAAAACATTTTTCCAAGATAATCCTATTAGGTTTTAAGTTCTGGTTTGTACAATATATAATAATACATATAGCTTCTTTTTTAGTTGCTCTAGACAGAAAGGTATGGTGAGAATGAGTATTGAAAAAAAATAACGGCTAGCGTAAAACAGCTTGACGAAAGTTTAAAGGAAAAGGTTCTGGAATATATTAACTCTTCAGCAGAGTCAAAAGGTATTAAGCTGAAGCCTGATGTTTTAGAGCTTGAATATATCGGAGCGGAGATATTTAAAGTTGCTGACAAATATGACATTATCAAAGCCGGAATATTTGGCTCCTATGCCCGCGGAGAAGCAAATAGCGAAAGTGATATTGATCTTTTACTCGAATTTAATGGAGTCATTGGTTTAATGAAGTTAGGAAATCTCAAGTTAGAAAACGTGAATATAAATTGTCCTCTGAAGCAAAAAAGAAGCAAGACGCTACTTGCACCTTACTTCTTGATTTGCAAACCTTTCAGCATATCCAACTCGGATAAATCATTAGGAACAGCGGCTTGTTGGTTTTCTGCCACGATGGCATCGAATATCTCGCCACGGTAGATTTTGATTTCTTTTGGTGCCTCAATGGTCAAACGGACGTTGTCGCCTTTGATATTGACCACTGTCACCACGATGTTGTCACCGATCACGATCCGCTCACCAACTTTGCGGGTAAGTGCAAGCATTTTACTTTCCCCCTTCAACCGCTTCCGTCGGCAAGCCGTCAGGAAAAAGTTTGTGTCGGATAGAGTACTCCGGCTTGTCCAGAATAACCTGCCTACCCGTACGATTGACCCCATTGATCACGAGAGGCGCTAACATATTCACTGTCATATCGGCCAGGTTTCCTTTCACTGAAGCGATTAAAAACACCCGGGGCAGGTTTTCCTCAGTCAGGGCCAATTCTTTAGCAATTTCATCCTCCAGAACAAATTCATAGTCTTTAAAAAATGCAAAAGGATCTACCAACAAAAAGGTCAAATTCTCTTCCGTTGTTGACTGGAGAAAAGAAAACGGACTTTCCTCATCATGAAGAATATAGGCGAAGTTCTTTTCATCAGGAAACCCAGGGATTCCGTTAGAGAAGTTAATGAGTTGCTCTTCTGCCACTTCCAGTTCACCAAATCTTGTTGATTTTATTTTCATAGTATTGCCTCCATCGGAGATATTAGCCTTCCTCACGCCTTGACATCCACTGCCGATATCTTAATACTGGGATATTGAGTAACCCGAATATCAACACTCCCAGGCTGGTAATCGCCTTGGACAGACCCAGGTTGTGGGGTAATGTTTACTTTTCCGGCGGTAGCTGTAATTTGAGCCGGCTTAGCCTGATAATGTATGCTAGGCGCGACGATTGGTGCCCAAGTGATATCAGAGGCTTCAACAAGACTTGAGTCGGCGGCAAGATCAGCAATCGCATTTGACTTACTCGTAATCCGAGCCATCAGGTTGCCTTCTTCCACAATTTGCGCGATAGTGTCCATAGCGGTTTGCCTACCGAGTGCAGCATTGTCCCGAGCAAAGTCGGCCATATTCTTTAGACCGATAGAATAGCGATAGGGCGTGTTGTCGATCGTCAATTTCCCTTGGGGTTGACGAATCTCCAACTTCGCCGGCATCGTCTCGATTTGCACCTTCGGCTGAGTAGATTGCAGGTTTAATTGGGCATTTTGAATATTATAATCCAATAGAATAGGCCGAGTAGATATGTTTATTCGGAGCATCGAAGTAACTCCTTTCAATTAAAGCGGGAGACTCAACTACTCTAGTCCCTATTTGTCTCCTCGTCCTTACCAAAATATGCTCAATCTAACAAAGACGTTTTGCTTAACAACGAGCGAGGCCTCCGAAAGAGCAGTCGCCAAACTTAACGAAGATGAGTACCTCAAATCAAGGGCTGAGCACACGATGTGCGAAGCCGCCAACTGAGCCAGGGACGGCGAATTTGGCGGGCACCCTTACCCCAAACCGAATCTGAGTTCTAGTTTGGCCTGCGAATGAACGGCTGAGCGAGTGCTAAGCAAAACATCTCTACCTCATGAAATCAACAAGTGAAGGCTGTATAATCTGCGCTCCTACAGATAAAGCTGCCCTATAAACATTCTCTTGGTTCTTAAACTCAATAATAGTCTGCGCAATATCAGCATCCATAAGGCTTGAAAGATTCTCTGTAAGGTTCAAAGAGGTCGAATCAAGCTGATCTCTCAATGCTTCCATACGATTCACTCTAGCCCCCAGATTAGCTCTTTGTTCTACGACATTATCAGTTAATCCTTCAATTTCCCCAATATAACCAGTTACCTCCGCTGCTTTCGTTGGGTCTCTTAACGCCGCACTCAAATTACTAAGGGTATCAAAAAACGCTGAGCTCCCATCGGCTTGTATCTGAAACAGCTCTGTCCCTTTTACAGTTATCGGTAATTGAAGGCTGCTTCCTACTTCGAAACTAACGTTTTGGTCGTTGCCTTGCCAAGTGGTTGCAGAAGAAGGCAGAGGTTCATTATTTGTGTTAGTTCCAGCGAAAATATACTTGCTGCCGATCTTGGTATTGGCCATCAGCTTAAACTGGTCAGCCAATTGATCTACTTCCAAAGCTACTTTTTCCTTATCCTCAACTGATAGAGTTCCATTAGCCCCTTGTACCGCCAACTCCCTGACTCTATGCAGCATAGAGGTCATGTCCCCAAGCGTGCTATCGGTTGTATCCATATAGGCCAAGGCTTCATTCGCATTACTCTTCCACTGTTCCACAGCCGAAATGCTGCTCTTTATCCTAAGTGCATTTTCTATGCCTACCGGATCATCGGACGGCCTGGAAATCTTGTTCCCGGACGACATTTTGCTTTGAATGTAATCCAATCTGCCCTGAGCAGCCCCTAAGTTCCGCAAAAGGTTTTGGCTCAACATATTATTGGTAATACGCATCTTTTATCACTCCCGATCTATCCAATAACTAATATCCCAGAAAATCTCTACACTTGCAATTTATTAATCTGTAGATTATCTCGTCATCCCCATGCGGTTAACAATAGTATCTAACAAGTCGTCCATAATCGTGACCATCCTAGCCGCAGCAGAATAACTCTTTTGAAACTTCACTAAATTAGTCATTTCTTCATCTAAAGATACTCCGGAATAAGACTCCCTCTGATTATACATGTGAGTGACTAGCACATCCTGTCCCTCTTTCATGCGGTTGGCCTGTTGTACATCCACACCCATTTTCGCAACATTAGCTCCGTAGTAATCACCGAAGGATGCACCGTCTACAGGGTTTCCCCCTGAAAAATCGAAACCGTTATCCTTTAAGGTACTCCAGCCACCGAATAAGCCTGAGATTGCTGCGGCAATAGACGTATCTCCCAGATTAATTTGAGCATCAATCTTACCTGTAGCAATACTGCCAGGGTCACTGTCGATTACCTCATTTAGACTGATATTAGCTGCAGTAACAACTCCTCCATCAGAACTCGTGAAAAAGTCTATTCCCACCTTGCCTGCATCTTTTGTTAATCCTTGTCCTAATCTATGCAAAAAGTTAACAGCGTCTACGATTCCTTTAGCAAGATTATCGTATTGTTCCCGAAGTTGGGTCAAATAACCTCCTAAACCGTCTATATCCCCTCGCATATCGATATTTGCTTGAAGGATTCCCATTTTGTCCCCTAAATCAACTGCAGCACCACTGTTTGGGTTATTAGGATCTGCAGCCCAATTAACTTCAGCAAATGAACCAGTTGCATCTGGCACCGGTTCATCAAGTAGGTACATTGTACTATCATTAACCAATACTTGTTGTGGCTCTTTAATTTCGTTACCGATAATAACCTTAAAGAAATTAACTTCTCTATCCGTAAACAGTGGATCTTTAGATTCGACAACCCTGACACTTACGATCTTGGAAAGTTCATCAATGATGGCGTCCCGTTTAACTCGCAAATCGTTCGGATTATCCCCTGCTACTTCCCCACGCTTAATCTGTGCGTTTAAGTCCTTCAGTTGTTCAGCATATACATTCACCTGATGAATCCGGACCCGAACGTTGGCATCCATATCCTGCTGAAAATCCGTAATCTGCTGGGAAATATGATGAAAGGTATCTATTAGGGTAAGAGCCCTTTCTTTTACTACTGAACGCGCGCCTGCAT
>JAJZSC010000104.1:4611-8741 GCA_021849995.1 Bacillota bacterium
ATTCTCCGCATTCTTCGTGAGATCACTCCAAGAGTTCCAGAACTTATCCAAATCGTCATGAAGGCTGTTTTTGGAAGGCTCATTGAACATCCCTTCAACCTTTTGAAGGGCATCCTGTTTTCCAGCCCAGTACTGTTGCTTAGAAGTCTCCCATCGAAACTGCCTATCTACGAAATTATCTCTGGCACGCCCTATGTAATCTAAGGTAACACCAGTGCCTAAACTTATATCATGACCAAAGCCAGGAAGCCGATCAGGATAAGGAGGCTTAAAGCTGGCTACCTGACGGGTATATCCCTGGGTATTAGCATTTGCAATATTATGTCCTGTTACATCCAGGGCAATTTGCTGAGAAGCCAAAGCCCTACGAGATAGTTCAAGCCCAAAGAATGTAGAGCTCACATAGTTTCCTCCTAGTGTACTATAATTTACCATTTCCAGCTTATCATAAAGGTACTGCCATGTAATTAGTACGAAAGACCTATACGCTACGGTCCAAAAGTCGCGCTTTTTTGGGAACCTCAGGCTCCTTTTGCCCAGGACGGTTATATGTAGTTCCTGTTTGATGAGTCATAAGCCCTAAGCTAAAATCCACTACTTTCATAGCCTGATGGAGAAGCTGAGTATTTAGTTCATGCTTCTCTTGCAGATTAGAAACAACTTGATCCATATCCTCTCTGACACTCTGCAAAACCGGATAGCGTTCGGCAAGCTCTGCCAAAGTCAAATCCTCTGGAGCTTTGCCCATAGTCTTTCCTATCTGTTCAGCCCACAAAAGCCTTTCTTTCTCTAAATGCCCAGCCTTTAACAAAAGTTGTTCTTCTCTAACAACAATTGCTTCCAGTTCATTTAACTTGTTTGACACTAAGGCCTCTCTCTTAAGTTCAGCAAGCTTGCAAAGTTCCGAATATACCGCTGTCTGAACCTCCAGATTTTGTTTAAGTTTTTGTAATACGGGCACGCAAAGTCCCCCTCCATATATCAATCAAACAGGCAGCCCTTCTCAATTAGTCTCTCGGCGATTTTTGTACTATCCACTTTAAATTCGCCTTTGGCAATTTGTTCTGCTATAGAACGAACTCTCTCGTTCCGGACCTCCGGCAGCTCTTTAACTTTTTGCAGCAGGACTTGATATGTTTGGGCTTTGCTTGAAACTGCTACTCCGTCCTTACCCATCTCCACCTGCTTTTTGTCCACTTGTCTTAATCGATTAGCCGCTTGCACACTACCAATTGGCGTGAGCGATGTTCCATCGATTTTCATCAGGTACCACTCCTGTCCTCTGTCTAAATCCCCTCAATGAGTTTAGCAATAATTTTAGCTTTACCATTATTCTCAGCCTTAAAGGCATTTCTTCGCTAAATTGAATATCGACTATTATGAAAGAAAACTAAACCTTGTTATTTGGACTTTATGGCTCAATTACAATCTCTTTCTTGGATTATCGCCCTTAATCTTGGTTAATTGATAAGCATAAGCATCTTAAAATAAACTGCACTAGAAAATCCTGTCTCATTTCCTGTATAATATTTACACAGAGGAGAATACTTAAAGTTTTTGCTTATTTATGTCGATATATAAAAGGAATGACCTCTAATTACTCGTTTACCGTGATATAAATGACGGAGCAACAAATCATCATCAAAAAGGAGGTAGTCCGCCGAGAGCACGGAAGCTAAATACATCTTTTACATAATTGACCGTGCTTCCTAACTTCGCGGTAAATAAACATGGATTTAGCAACTATTATTGGAATTGTCGCAGGAATTGGCTCGTTACTTTTAGGTTATGTCTTAGAAAAAGGAACTGTTGGCTCCCTAGTTCAAGGGCCGGCAGCTCTTATAGTATTTGGTGGGACAGCTGGTGCTGTTTTGGCAAGCTTTGCGCTAAATGACCTTAAGAGTTTTCCTAAGTGGTTGAAAATCGCTTTTACAAACCAGTCTTTCGGTGCGGCTGAAGCCTACCAGACATTGATACGCTTTGCCGAGAAGGCCCGCCGCGAAGGACTTCTTAGTTTAGAGCAAGAGCTCGAGACTGTGTCAGACCGGTTCACACGCCAAGGTATGCAACTTGTTATCGACGGAACTGACCCAGAGATTACCAGAGAGATACTTGAATCAAACATTTCTGTATTAGAGAAACGCCACAAGGTCGGAATCCATGTATTTGAAGCCGCCGGCGGTTTTGCTCCTACCATGGGTATTATTGGTACTGTAATGGGACTTGTTCACGTACTTGGCAACTTATCAGACCCTAACTCATTATCCGGGGCCATTGCCTCAGCCTTCATCGCAACTCTGTACGGCGTAGCATCTGCAAACGTGCTCTGGCTTCCTATTGCTACTAAGCTTAAGCAAAAAGACAAGGCAGAAGTCGCAGCCATGGAAATGGTCCTCGACGGAATCCTCTCCATTCAATCTGGCGAAAACCCATCAATTCTAAAAGAGAAACTAAAAACACATCTCGGCAATATTCCAGAATCCAAGTCAAAGAATACCGAAGGTGAAGAATTGGCTATAGGTCTTAGCAGTGCAGCAGTCGGAGGGAAAAGATGAGTAGAAAACGTGAAGTAGAGGCAGAGAAGGAGAATAGCGAACGCTGGCTGCTTACCTACTCAGATCTAATTACCTTACTGATGATTTTCTTCGTTGTTCTTTATTCTATGAGTAAACTTGATGCCGACAAGTTTAAGGCAGTAGCAGATTCACTAAATAAAGCTTTAGGCGGTGGAACCCCATCAAAAATAGAAATGTCTAACAGCCCTGAGGGGCCTTCTCTTTTTAACACAGGACATCCACAAACTAAAGCTACCGTCCCCGGTAAGTCGAATGAGATAGAAAACAACGACAACGCTTCTAAACAACAAAATTCCAACCAACAAATAGGTCAAGGCAACCAGGACCAAGACAATATGACAATCGAAGGGATCAAAATCAAATTAGATAAGTTCGCTCAGGATAATCAGTTGCAAACCCAACTAGTTTCCTCAATTGAAGAAAGAGGGCTTGTCATAAGCATCCAGGAAACTCTACTTTTCGAAAGCGGCTCAGCCGACCTAACTGCTAGAGCTGCCAAAATATTAGACAAAATAAACACAGTCTTAGTATCAGCACCTAACTACATAAAAGTGGAAGGCCACACCGATAACCTTCCAATCAATACCGCTAAGTTCCCAAGCAACTGGGAATTATCTGTACTTAGATCAACCAACGTGTTACATAGGATGGTTAAATCAGGCGGTATTTCCCCTGATCGCCTTTCAGCTACCGGTTTCGGCGAATATCGTCCCTTAGCCTCAAACTCTTCGGAAGAAGGACGGGCCAGAAACCGCCGGGTAGATCTGGTTATACTTCGCTCCAAATACGATATGGTCGAACCGGGTAAGCACTAGTCCTTAAAACGCCAGCCTGCGAACCGCCTCATACACAACTTCGGCTGCGGCTTTTACCTGTTCACCTTTCACTAAGCTTAGGTTATCTTGTGAAGTGTGGTTAAGGGTCAACCAGTCTCTGGCTATCAAGGTTACTGACGGGATACCCTTTCGAAAAAAACTTAGATGGTCACTGTTGTGCCCCTGGTTTGACCCTGGCAAAGCACTGGCGCCAGACGCTTTAGCCCCCTCCCGTATTGCCTGAAGCGCTATATTTTCACCTTCACTCCAAGTAACAAAGTTACCTATCATTCCATTCCCAACAGTATCAACGTTTATCACTGCTTTAACTCTATCTAACGGAAATGTTGGTTCTTTTATAAACGCCCCTGATCCGACAAATCCCATTTCCTCTGCGCTCCAGAAAGCAATTATTATTGATCGCTTAGGGATTTTACCTTCACGCACCAGTCTGCGAGTCACATCAAGAACACAGCCCACACCGGAAGCATTGTCATTTGCTCCAGGATAAATTTCCCCTTTATAGACTCCCAAATGATCATAGTGGGCTGATAGGATTACTGCTTCATTCTCGAGTTCACCCATTAGCCCTCCAATAATGTTTGTACATGGCGTTCGCAACTCTGCTATATCTCCAAGGCTAAAAGTCAGTCTTCCATTTATCACATTCTCAATTACGGGTGGAATAGTAAAAACTTGAGCAAAGCTTCCGCCGTTATCTCCCAAAGGTTTAAGCCCG